>CAMGSV010000231.1 GCA_946061495.1 uncultured Spirochaetales bacterium
AACTAAGTCGATTTTTTTCAGTATACAGAAAAACAGGAGCCATGGCAATAATGGGGGTGGATACAGGATGGTTACGGAAAAATGAAAAATGTGTCTGGGTGAAAATTGAAAACTCACTCCTTCTTCCTCATTCCTCCCTTCTCACACCTCCCTCCCCGTGCTATACTGAGTCCATGACACAGGCACGGCAGCGGCAGGCGGCAAAGGAGTTCGCGGCATTCTGGAAGGACAGGGGAGACGAAAAGCAGGAGACCTCCCGATTTTGGATTGAGCTTCTGGGCGATGTGCTGGGGATCGTAAGCCCTGCCCGTTACATTGAATTTGAAAAGCCCGTGAAGCTCAGGCACACCGGCTTCATCGACGCATACATTTCCAGCACAAAGGTCCTCATCGAACAAAAGGGAAGCAAAATTGATTTGGCCAAGCCCCAGGAGCAGTCCGACGGGGTGGCGCTCACGCCCTACCAGCAGGCCAAGCGCTACGCAGACGAGTTGCCCTACGATTTGCGCCCCCGCTGGATTGTGGTGAGCAATTTTGCGGAAATCCACGTCCATGATATGAACCAGCCCCACGCAGAGCCGGAGGTCATCCTGCTGGAGAATCTGGAGAAGGAGTTTTACCGCCTGCAATTTTTGGTGGACTCCAGAAGCCAGCAAATCCGCCGTGAAGAGGAAGTCAGCCTTCAGGCCGGCATTTTGGTGGGCAGGCTCTACGACGCACTTATCAAGGAATACATTGAGCCGGATGAAGGCAGTTTCCGCTCCCTCAACATCCTCTGCGTCCGCCTGGTGTTCTGCTTCTACGCCGAGGATGCGGGGCTCTTCGAGACTCGAACAAGCTTTGAGGACTACATCAAGTCCTTCAGCCTGCCGAGCCTGCGGGACGCATTCATCAAGCTGTTCAAGGGCCTGGACACGGAGCTTGAGAATCGGGACAAGTACGACACCAGCCTGAGAGCCTTTCCCTATGTGAACGGCGGGCTCTTTGCCGCCGAGGACATCGAGATTCCCGGCTTCACCCAGGAAATCGTTGACGTGCTGGTGAACCACTGCGCCCCCTTCAACTGGGCGGAGATCAGCCCCACGATTTTTGGCGCTGTATTTGAGTCCACCCTGAATCCCGACACACGCCGGACGGGAGGGATGCACTACACCAGCATCGAGAACATCCACAAGGTAATCGACCCGCTGTTTCTGGAGGAGCTTGAGGCTGAATTTGAAGAAATCTGCTCAACAAAGGCTGCAAAGGCAAAGTCTGACAAGCTCCACGCCTTCCAGGAAAGGCTGGGGAGCCTCAAGTTCCTGGACCCGGCCTGCGGCAGCGGCAACTTCCTCACCGAAACCTACCTGAGTCTGCGGCGGCTGGAGAACAGGGTCATCAGCATTTTGAACAAGGGCGAGAAGGTCCTGGGCTTCGACGAGTTCATCAAGGTGAAGATCAGCCAGTTCCACGGCATCGAGATAAACGACTTCGCCGTCACCGTGGCCAAGACCGCCCTGTGGATTGCCGAGAGCCAGATGATGGCGGAGACGGAGCGGATTGTGGGCGTGGGCCTGGATTTTCTGCCGCTGTCCACCGGCGCACTCATCGTGGAGGGCAATGCCCTTCGGATGGACTGGGAGACATTTGAAGTCCTTCCAGAAGGTGCAAATGTAATGTACGCAGACAAAACAAACATCTACAAAATCGACTCAGGAAGTCCGCTCATACTTTCTGAGCCGCCTGCAAAATATGGCGAGGTGAATATCGTCACAAAGGAGGTTGAGTTCAAGAATATTGAGGACTTGCAGGCACCGCAGACAGTTTCTGTCGAGTACGACTACATCATCGGGAACCCGCCCTTCGTGGGGTATGGTCTGCAATCGCCACGGCAAAAGGAGGACACTCTCCTTACGTATTGCGACGAAGACGGAAAGCCCTACAAGACCGCAGGAAAAATCGACTATGTTTCCAACTGGTATTTCAAGGCGGCCCAAACAATTTTCGGCAAAAAGACACGCTGCGCCTTTGTCTCCACCAACTCCATCACCCAGGGCGAGCAGGTTGCAAGCGTCTGGAAGCCAATCTTCCAGCGGTTCGACATCCATTTTGACTTTGCCTACCAGACGTTCCGATGGAGCAACGAGACCCTTGACAAGAAGCACATGGCGGCGGTGCACTGCGTGATAATCGGCTTTTCGTCTTGCGAGGATGGGAAAGACAAGGTTCTCTTTGACTCTCTGGGCAATGGTCGGGTTGTAAGGGAAATCAACGGATATTTGCTAGAAGCCCGGAATGTGTTTGTTGAAAGCCGCCCGAAGCCTCTCTGCGATGTTCCGTACATGACAACAGGAAACCGTCCTGCCGACGGTGGACACCTCATCATCGAGGCGGATGAATATGACGAGTTCATCAGGAAAGAGCCGGCTGCACTGCCATTCATAAAAAAATTGACCGGTGCGGAGGAATTCATAAACAACAGGAATCGGTATTGTTTGTGGCTTGTGGGCGCAAGTCCGGCAGAGCTCAGGAAAATGCCGCTCGTTGCAAAGAGGGTGGAGCTATGCAGACAGGACCGGCTGAACGGGGCTCCCGATCGGCAAAAGCTTGCGGACACACCCACCGTCTTTCGTGAAATCAAGAATCCCGAAAGATATATCATTGTTCCGAGAGTATCCTCTGAAAACAGGAGATATATTCCCATTGGATTCTTGGATGCGCAGACGATTCCCACCGATTCCGCCACAATCATTATCGATGCGACACCCTATGAGCTTGGGATTCTGACCAGTAGCATCCACATGGCCTGGATGCGGGCAGTGTGTGGGCGATTAAAATCTGATTACCGCTACTCCAAGGACATCGTCTACAACAACTTCCCTTGGCCAAATCCAACAGACGAGGAAAAGGCAAAAATCGAGCGAACGGCCCAAGCCATCCTGGACGCTCGTGCAAAATATCCAGAGAGCTCTCTTGCAGACCTGTACGATGAAACATTTATGCCTCTAGAACTCCGCAAGGCCCACCAAGCCAACGACCGTGCAGTTATGGAAGCCTACGGTTTTGCAAAAGATATGACCGAAAGCGAAATCGTCGCAGAATTGTTTAAAATGTACGAAAAGTTGACGGAGGGGAAATAATGAATAATGAGCAACTTGAAGAAATTATGAAAAATGCACAAAGAGTTCAAGAACAATTAGAAAAATCTGGTGCATTGAAAGCAATAGAAGTAATGAATAATAATCCATCTATAAAATGGGCAATAAAAGAAGTTCAAAATTTAGAAAGAAGCGGAATACTTAAAGCGTGGCAAAAACAATTCGAGTCTATTGGAACAAAGACGATTGAATCATTAACGAATATTTCTTTACCAGTTGCAGATTCTATACATCGAGAACTCTGTAGGTTGGGTGAATCCACATACTTTCAATGCAGACACGAGTTAAATGCACTTTTTAAAAATACAAACGTATTCGAAAGTATTAACCAACTGCGTCAAAAGATACCTGCTTATTTTTTATATGAACATCAAGATTCAAACTTTTATACTGAAGATGTTTACAATCCTTTATTTCAAGAAAGCGAAGAATGGAAACTAGAAGTAAGTGATGATACATTTGCAGTTTCGTTCAAAAAAGAAGAATTAACCATACAAGGTGATGAAATAAAAGATGTTGTCACAATTAAGCAATTATTTCCGATTTTAACAGAAAATCAAATAATAAATTTTATTAACCATTTAAGGAAGTATCCATTTTTACCACTC
>CAMGSV010000232.1 GCA_946061495.1 uncultured Spirochaetales bacterium
GAAAGCACTGGAGTCAATCTTCTTCACGGTGGAGGGCAGCCCAACCCGCTCAAGACTGTGGCAGTCCATGAAACAGAACGAGCCAAGCTCCTCCAGCCCCTCCGGCAGCACCACCTCCTGCAGCGAATGGCAGCCGTTAAAGTACACCCTTTGTATGCTCGGTGGCAGGGTGATTCCCACTAACGATGTGGAGCGGTACACCAGCAGGTCCACCTCCTCCAACCAGTCAATGGCGGAAAGATCCAGATGTACCTGAATGGCGGCATTGGTAGACAAGCGCTCCTGCATCCGCCCGATACATTTGCTGAAGGCAAGCTCGTCCAGCTCCTGGTCACTTTTAATCTTCTGCAGGTCAGCCAAGTGCCAGTCGTACAAATACATATGAAGGCAGCTTCTGTCGGGCTTTGGTCCCTGTACCACCACCGTCCACCGCCCCTCGCCGAGCTGTTCAATCACCTGTGGCAGCTCCACAAATGACGCCACCTCCACAACGTTTCCCCTGTCCATACCGTCCTCCTTGTCTGTTTGCTTCAGTATACACCCTATTATACTGCACATACAGTGACAGATACTGTCAGCGTGACTTTTTTTCGATTTTTTTTGCGAAAGGCCTTGCTGATAACCTTGGGTCATGAGATAGAATGGATGGTAGGGACACCAGGTCCCACAGGAGGAACCATGTACACGACAGGAGAAGTGGCCCGCATCTGCGGCATCACCGTGCGGACCGTGCAGTTTTACGACACCAAGGGACTGGTGACTCCCAGCGGCAGCACGGAGGGCGGCCGCCGCCTCTACTCAAGCCAGGACCTTTCCCGCATGAAGATTGTCTGCTTTCTGCGGGAGGCAGGAATTCCGGTGCGGACGGTGGCGGCCATTCTCCGGGAGGACAATTCCCGGGAGGTCATCACCCTGCTGCTCCAGGAGCAGAAGTGGCAGCTTGAGCAGGAAATCAGCGGCCACCAGAACAAGGTGCAGCTGCTGGACTGCCTCATCCTCTGCCTCACGGAGGGGAGCGTCCACGCCAACGGCATGATGGAGGAGGAAATCATCCACAAGGTGGAAGAGGAGGTGCGTAATATGGAGGAAAAAAAGGACAAAAAGGCATTGTGGAACATCAGGCGGAACCTGCTGCTGGTGGGCATCCCCCTGAACATCCTGGAACTCGCCGCCATACTCTACGGCGTCAACAGCGGCAGCTGGTGGCCCCTGGCACTGGTGCTGGTGACGATGATTCCCCTGGGGGTGGTGGCCTCCCGGTACTACCTCCAGTCCGTGAACTACCGCTGCCCCCAGTGCAATGCCGTGTTCAAGGCCAATCCCAAGGAAGCCTTTTGGGCCAGCCACACCCCGAACACCAGGAAGCTCACCTGCCCCCAGTGCGGCACCAAGGGATTCTGCGTGGAGACCACCAGAGCCCCCCAGAGTTGACCACCGGTGACCGGCACGTGGTGGCGCTGGAAACCCTCCAGCGGCAGGAGGACAGCCCGCCCCACAAGGATCCCTTTGACAGAATCATGCTGGCCCAGGCCAAGGCAGACTCCCTCCTGCTCATGACCCACAACCGGCAGTTCACCTATTACAATGAACCTTGGGTGGTAATGGTGTAGCTCCGGTGTGGTCCAGCGCTTTTCCGGGTCTGACAATAGAAAGTTAGATAACCTGGAAATTATAGTTGCTTGAAATATGCTTTCAACTCTGCCTTGCAACTATCTTCAAGCTGTTTGATTTCAACGCCGCGAATTGCTGCTTCTAAGTGATAGAGAATGACCACACAAGTGTTCGGATAGTATTCTTTGAGCCGAAAAACCGCTTGCTTGCTGCCAATTTTGGTTAATTCCTCGGCTGAATGAATACCAACTGCGTGCAACTTTTTCTCCATTGTTTTTCCTAATCCTAAAGCTGTAACCGCCGCCATTTTTCTTTCCTCCATGTATCTCCACCAACTGCTCTCCGTCAAATTTGAATTGGTCATTGCGTCCCGCCCAAGTTGTCCCTGCCTTCAAAGGGGCGGTTGAAAGAGCCTATCTCCACCAAATTTCCCTCTGGATCCGCAATATAACAGGTCCGCTGTCCCCAAGGTTCAGTTGTCGGCTCCAGGACAGGACTGCCTCCCTGTGCAATGATTCTGGCGTACTCCTTGTCCACATCCGCAAAGGTATCGACAGACAAGGCAATCTCAAAGTGGCCGTTCACCCCTCTGGTGTACTGGTACTTCCTGCCTGTCATTTTTTCAAAATCATTTCTGCCGTACAGCAAGAACAAGGTTCCATCCTTGACAAGGTATACATTGGACGTGTTTTCATCCTCCTTGATTTCAAACCCCAGCACATCCCGGTAGAAACGCACCATCGTGGGCATATCCTCCACAAACAGGCCAAAGCCATCAAGCCTCATCTCCATTCCCTCCGCCAGATTCACTTTCAATTATTGCGCTTGATGCTCCACTACCCATTCAAGCATATCTTTATATTCCAATCTTCCAGCTGCTACTACAAGAATCATTTCATATCAAAGCAAAGAATACCAGCATCGCATGTGTTCCTGTCCGTTTGTTCCCATCCAGCATGCAATGGTTTTTATTAAGCCGTAGCCAAGACGTGCACCTTTCGCCTGACATCTTATCGAGCAGGTCATCACTCGGAATACCATTCTGATTTGACTAAACTGTTATCTCAATCTGATTCCCCTCGATTCCAATGAGGCAGCTTTCATAATAACCGTCGCCGGTTGTCCTTGGGCCGCTGACAACCTCATAGCCGTCAGCCCTCAGTCGTTCTGTGAGGGCATCAACGGCGGCCGTGCTTCCCAAACTGAAGGCGACATGGCTGTAGCCACAGCGAGCCGGTGCTTTTTCCGAGTCATCCAGCCGGGGCTTGTTCATTATTTCCAATCTCGCCCCCTGGTCAAAGCTCAAGAAATATGAGCGGAAATCTGTCTTGGGATTATGGTATCCTTCATCCGAGGTGGCACCAAAGTACTGCATGAAGAAGGCTCGGACTTTTTCCAGATTCTTTGCATACATCGCAATGTGTTCTATTCGTATCATGCAACTCCTGTTTCCAGCCTCCTCTGCTGAATACAAAGGGGAACCCACCGCAGGAAGCTCCTGCCGCAGGTTCCCCGTCCTATACCCTTGTTTCAGCGGGACTTATTCCCACTCGATGGTGCCCACTGGTTTCGGGGTCAGGTCGTAGACCACCCGGTTGATGCCCGGCACCTCACTGGTAATGCGGGCGGTAATCTTGTGGAGCAATGGGTAGGGAATCTCCTCGATGGTGGCGGTCATGGCGTCGGTGGTGTTCACCGCACGGATGATGGCGGGCCAGCCCTCGTAGCGCTTGTCGTCCTTCACGCCCACGCTCTTGAAGTCGGGGACGGAGATGAAGTACTGCCACACCGTAGCCGCCAGGCCCGCACTCTGGAATTCCGCCCGCAGGATGGCATCCGCCTCACGAAGGGCGTGGAGCCGATCCCGGGTGATGGCTCCCAGACAACGGACTCCCAGTCCCGGTCCGGGGAAGGGCTGGCGGTCCACCATGGAAGCGGGCAGCCCCAGGGCCTTTCCCACAACCCGCACCTCGTCCTTGAACAGCAGGCGCACCGGCTCCACCAGCTCAAACTGCATGTCCTCCGGGAGGCCGCCCACATTGTGGTGGGCCTTCACCCCGTCGCTCTCCAGAATGTCGGGATAGATGGTTCCCTGGGCCAGGAAGGAAATGCCCTCCAGCTTGCGGGCC
>CAMGSV010000233.1 GCA_946061495.1 uncultured Spirochaetales bacterium
CTGTCAAAGAAGCAGCTGCAGCAGACCAACTGGATGCGGCGCCCCCTGTCCCCGCCTCAGCTGGAATATGCTCTGGAGGATGTGGCACACCTCTTCGCCCTCCGGGAACGGCTGGACCAGTTGGCCGTGGAAAAGAAGCTCTTGTCCCAGGTGCAGGCTGCCATGAAGGGTGTGCCCCATGTGCGGCAGGAGGTGGTGGCGGGCTACACCAAGCTGCCCGGCTACAAGCGGCTGAAAAGTCATCAGCAGGTGTATCTGCGCCATTTCTTTGAGGCACGGGATACGGTGGCCCGCCAGCTGAACAGGCCCCCCTTCCACGTGTTGGACAAGCACCTGCTGGTGAGGCTGGCCCAGAAGGCACCGCTGGCGGCGGGCCAACTACAGGCGGAGCTGGGAGGTACGTCACGACCCGCAAGACTGCTGCTTCCCTTGATGGTTGCGGCTATGGAGGCGGCCGGTCAGGAGGTGGCGAGGATGAAGCCAAGGTCTGCTGGCGAAGGGAGACGTTCATGAGCGAACGGGACGGAAATGAGTTGGCGTGTCAGGTTGGGGTGGAATACCAGCCTGCGGAGCATCGGTACCAGACAATGGAGTATCGGCGGTGCGGCAAGAGCGGACTGCTGCTGCCGGCTCTCTCCTTCGGCCTGTGGCACAACTTTGGCCAGGAGTCATCCTTCCAGACAATGCGGGCCTTGTGCCGCACTGCCTTCGATGTGGGAATCACCCATTTTGACCTGGCGAACAATTACGGCCCGCCTCCCGGGAGTGCCGAGGTCAATTTCGGTCGGCTGTTGCGGGAGGATTTCGCTCCCTACCGTGACCAGCTGATTATCAGCACCAAGGCGGGCTACACCATGTGGGAGGGTCCCTACGGGGATTGGGGCAGCAGGAAATACCTGTTGGCGAGCCTCGATCAGAGTCTGGGGCGGCTGGGCCTTGACTATGTGGACATTTTCTATCATCACCGTATGGATTCCGCCACTCCGCTGGAGGAGACTATGGGGGCCTTGGCCCAGGCTGTGTCATGGGGAAAAGCCCTGTATGTGGGGCTTTCCAACTACGATGGGCCCACCCTTCAGCAGGCGGAAGGCATCCTGCGAACCTTGGGCTGTCCCTTTGTCATCAACCAGAACCGGTACTCCCTGTTTGATCGGACGGTGGAGCAGAATGGCTTGAAGGAGCAATCGTACCGGCTTGGGAAGGGAATCATTGCCTTCAGTCCCCTAGCCCAGGGGATGCTGAGCAATCGCTATCTGGAGGGTATTCCTGAGGACAGCCGGATTCGTAGGGATGGCCGCTTCTTGAAGGAGGGTGCTTTGACCACGGAGCGACTGCACCAGATCCGCCAGCTGGCCCAACTGGCTCAAGACCGGGGGCAGTCTCTGTCCCAGATGGCCTTGGCCTGGGTGTTGCGGGATGAGGCAGTCACCAGCGTATTGGTGGGGGCTTCCAAGCCCCAGCAGCTGGTGGAAAATGTGGCTGCCTTGGAGCGGCGGACCTTCACTGCCACGGAGCTGCAGGCCATTGATGCTGTCCTGAAGCCTATGTGATGGCCTCGATATTCTTCTTTCCGGCGGGAACGAAGGGCAGTACGTTCTCCTGCTGTCCCACAGGAACCCGAATGAAGCGGGGGCCGCTGCCCGCTGGGGGAAAGGCGACCGTTGCCCAGTCGTGGTTGGTGGTAACCTGAGCGGTGGCAATGCCAAAGCCCTCTGCAATGGCCAGCAGGTCGGGTCGCTTACTGTAGATGCTGGCGGAATAGGTCTTGCTGAAAAGGAATTCCTGCTGTTGGCGTACCATTCCCAATGCTCCGTTGTCCAGCACAAACACGGTGACATCGAGATTTTCCTCCGCCAGGGTGGCCAGCTCCTGGATGTTCATCATGATGGAGCCGTCTCCAGAGATGCACACCACCCGATGGCCGGGATGTGCCAGTGCGGCTCCCAGTGCGGCGGGCAGTCCAAAGCCCATGGTTCCCAGGGAGCCGCTGGTGAGCAGCTGTCGGGGCCGCATGACGGGATAGAACTGGGCGGTCCACATCTGGTGCTGGCCTACATCGGTGGTGACAATGAGTTTGGCAGGATCAAGGCCCTGGGCGGCGGCAGCGGCGGGGATGTCCCTGATGAAACGGCGGGGATTGATGGTCTGGCTTCCAGTTTCGGTGGTGGTATCATTGACACTGGCTCCCATGGCTACCTGCTGCTCCTGCTGGTACATGGTGGCCAGGTGCTGGAGCCAGCTGTCGGTGGTTGCGGGGCTGGGCTGGTGGCGGTCTTCCGGATGTGCCGGGGGAATCTCTCGGCTTTTGTCAAATGTACCGCCGGGTTCCAAGCCTTCCCGTAGTTTGAGTTCCCGAATCCGCTGACTTATGGCCGGCAGGGCGGACTGACAGTCCGCCACGATGGAGTGGAAGGAGGGCAGAATCTTGTTCACCTCGGCGGCATCAATGTCGATGTGGAGAATCCGTGCGTTGGGACAGAACTGGGACACGATTCCCGTGGCCCGGTCGTCAAAGCGGACGCCCGCTGCCAGCACCAGGTCGGCCTCGTACATGGCGGTGTTTGCGGTCATGGAGCCGTGCATTCCCACCATGCCGCACCACTGTTGGTCAGCCTCGTCAATGCAGCCGATGCCCATGAGACTGGACACCACCGCCATGGGAATCTCCGCCAGCAGTTCGGCGATGGCTGCTGCCACCTGGGGGGAATTGCAGCCGCCTCCGGCATAGAGCACCGGCTTTCGGGCGGCCAGCAGCTCTCGGGCGAACACATCGATGGCCTGGGCCAGGTCTGCTCCCAGGGTGGGGTAGCGGAGGGCAATCCGTTGGGGCTGGCCAGGCTCTGGCCAGCTTTCAAAGGTGGCGGTGGCAGTCTGCACGTCACGGGGGATGTCCACGAGGACGGGGCCGGGACGACCGGAGGCGGCGATGGAAAAGGCTTCTGGAATCACCGTCAGCAGTTCCTCCACGGACTTCACCATGACGCTGTGCTTGGTGATGGGGAAGGAGAGTCCGAAGGTGTCCGCCTCCTGGAAGGCGTCGGTGCCGATGAGGCTTGAGTTCACCTGGCCGGTGATGGCCACCAGGGGAATGGAGTCGCTGCGGGCGTCGGCAATGGCGGTGAGGAGGTTCATGGCCCCTGGGCCACTGGTGGCGATGCAGACGGCGGGGAGTCCAGTGGTTCTTGCCATTCCCTGGGCGATGAAGCCCGCCGCCTGCTCGTGGCGCACCAGCACGTGGCGGATGGAGCTGGAGGCCAGCTGGTTGTACAGGGGCAGAACGGAGCCTCCGGGAATTCCCGCCACGGTGGTGATTCCCTGCCGTTCCAGTAGCTCTACGATTATTTGGGCACCAGTTGCTTCAATCATCATTTCCTCCTAAAAAAAAGACCCTCCGTGGGAGGGCCTTCTGGATGTGTATGGTATGCCACACTGACGCCTTATCTCCCGCAAATTGCAAAGCTACAGACTAGGACAGAGACAATGCTGACTGAAACCAGTGTGGAAATGAAATTCATATTTTGAGTATATGGGGTAGAGTGGGGGTGTGTCAAGGCTTGCGTGATGTTGTAGTGAATGAAGCGAGACTTATTTACCTGCCAGCTCCAGCACTGTCTGCAACGGGAGGCTGGTGCAGCGAGCCACCATCTGAGGAGCCAGCCCCTCGGACAACAGGTTCCGTGCCGTCTCCAGCTTTGTCTGGTAGGCTCCCTCCTCTCGGCCGGTGGCAAGCCCC
>CAMGSV010000234.1 GCA_946061495.1 uncultured Spirochaetales bacterium
TTACTCAAGTAAAAATCCAACCTAAATTATTTGGCTCAAGGAATGGCCAAAGAAATCAGTTTGGACTGGAGCCTCTGGGTTTCGATCAAAAGAGACTCCCAGTCAAGGGAATTTTTCCGGCGTATGAGCTCGGCCTTTACAGACTCCGGAATATCCTTGTGCTCCAAAAGTCTGGAAAAAGGAGTTTTCGCCCCATCATATTTTTTTGCCCCTCTTGAGTCAATCCGCTCCTTTGAGATGATCTTCATTGATGGGAAGAAATTCGACGGATATGATTCCGATGGTGGATGACAAGTCTAGCTCTATCAATATGCCATCGGGAAGCCTCTTCAGTTCTTTTGTAAGTTTCCCTATGTCGCGCCGATGTCCCCATGCATCACCAGCCGGTATATACCGTGGCTTTTGCCTCGCAGCTGGCAGAAAGCCTGCATCATCTCATCCTTGGTGTGGGTGGTGATGACCTCCTTTGGAAGTTTGGCTTTTTCTTTCTCTACTATGTTGATTGAATCATTTACTGCTTTCGGTGTCTCCATATTCATCTCCTGTTGAGTTCCATGGCTGGCCAATCGTTACGTTTTTTTGGGGAAGTCCCCTCACAAGATTCCCAGTCCACTCTCCAGTGTTCTCAGCCTGCTCCCCACTGCCGACTGGGTGACGTGAAACAGCAGCTGCCGTAGCTGGTGGTAGGCTTCCCCAGAAAGCTGCAGCCTGCGTGCCGCCGTGCCGTCCTGCAGGGTGAGGGCCAGGTAGTGTACTGCTTCCTGGCTCAACAGAAAACCTTCGGCAGGGTGGGGTGCGTAGTGGGGCGTGCTGGTGGCCCTCCTCCCGTATTGGTGGCAGCTGGGACAGAGGAATCCCCCCTCCAACAGAGAGTAGTGGACAAGACTCTGGCCTTGCTCCGTCTCCTCGGTTCCCACCAAGGCGCTTCCGCAATGAATGCAGGTGTCGCAGTCGGCCTGCACTCCCAGAATCCCCAGGTACCGCCACAAAAACCGCAGCAGGCCCGCCCTGCAGTTGTTCTCGTCAGACAGCTCCATGCCGTCCAGCAGGCCGCAGAACAAGGTC
The DNA here is from genome assembly GCA_946061495.1 of uncultured Spirochaetales bacterium. Lineage (GTDB taxonomy): Bacteria > Spirochaetota > Spirochaetia > Treponematales > Treponemataceae > Treponema_F. The sequence goes on from CAMGSV010000234.1 coordinate 1,066, forward strand.
CAGCAGGTGGGAGCCTCATCGGCGGCGTGGGTCTTTATCACCAGCTCTGTTGCCAGTGTGGCCGCCATGTTTTTGTAGATGTTTTCCCGCAGGCCGGTCCGAAAGGTGCTGGGATCAAAGTCGCTGATTTTGGTGCTGTTCCTGGTCTTGTCGTGGTACAGCCAGATGGTTCCCGAATGCCAAGGGGAGACCAATGAGCGGAGCTTACTTTTGCGGCCACCGTAGAGCATGGCCTCAAAGATTCCCCGCTCCGGCCCCAGCAGGGTGACGATTCTATTGTCCTCTCCCACCAGGCGGGAGGTGAGGACAAGGGCTTGTTCTTGTGTATGACGACTCATTTCCCCTCGATTGTATCTTTTCAAGTAGACAAAGTCTAGTTTAAATAAAAAAAGGAGATACAATTTCTTGTATCTCCTTTTGAGCCATAAAGGGATCGAACCTTTGACCCACAGATTAAGAGTCTGTTGCTCTACCAGCTGAGCTAATGGCCCAATTTTTCGGCAGGTTTGCGTCCGACACGGTTCGAACGTGCGACCTACGGATTCGAAGTCCGTTGCTCTATCCAGCTGAGCTACGAACGCGTGTCTGGCAAACATACCTGTAGGGGTGCCTGGTGGGTTTCGAACCCACGACAACCAGATCCACAATCTGGTGCTCTACCCCTGAACTACAGGCACCATGTTTCTGACAAGAATGATACTACCAGAACTATGTTTTTTTGTCAACAAGTAAAACAAAGTTTTTCAAAAAAAATTTGTTTTTTATCCTTCCTTTTAGGCTTGCTCAGGAACAGTATCTAAAAAAGAGGGGAGGTGTTGGAATGAGCACTCCAACACTTCCCCTGCATTCTATGCAATCTGGTTGATGGCACTCACCACCGCCCGGATACCCGCCCGGCCGATGTTGGAGCTCTTTCCGCAGCCCCAGAACTTCCTGCCGTCCTCCAGGGTAATCTGGATGTAGGCCATGGCGTCGGTGTCGGAGCCGGTGCCGATACTATGCTCGTGAAAGGCACTGATGGAGAACTTTGGCACGGGAGTGGAGGCAAGGGCTGCCACAAAGGCATCCAGCGGTCCATTGCCCTTGGCTCCCATGGAGTGAACCGCTCCCTGCCATTCCACAGAGGCCATGCACATAACCCGTGCGTTGTGGACTCCGTTTGTGGAGCCAGACGAGCTGTCCAGGTGGGTTTCCGCCAAATCCACAATCCTGAGGGGAGACTTCTTCTCCAGCCACTGCTTTTTGAAGATGTCGTAGATTTCCTCCGGAGTCACCTCCCGCTGCAGGGTGTCCGCCGTGGCAGTGATGACCTCTCCCACTGCCGGATGCATGGCCTTGGGCAAGAAGATGCCGTATTCCTGCTCCAAGATCCATGCGGAGCCGCCCTTGCCGCTCTGGCTGTTGATGCGGATGATTTCCTCGTACTCACGGCCAATGTCGTGGGGATCGATGGGGAGGTAGGGCACGTCCCAGATGTCTGTCTCCGCCATGGTGGCCCGGGCGGCCATTCCCTTGCGGATGGCATCCTGGTGGGAGCCGGAGAAGGCGGTGAACACCAATTCCCCTGCGTATGGGTGGCGGGGATGGATGGGCATTCCGGTCAGCTGCATGTAGGTCTCCGCCACCTGGCTGATGTTGGAGAAGTCCAGCCCCGGGTCAACGCCCTGGGTGAACATGTTCAGGGCCACCGTCACAATGTCAAGGTTGCCGGTGCGCTCTCCGTTGCCGAAAAGCGTTCCCTCCACCCGGTCTGCCCCCGCCTGCAGGGCAAGCTGGCAGCTGGCCACACCCTCGCCCCGGTCGTTGTGGTTGTGGAGGCTGACGATGACCGAGTCCCGGTCGGTGATGTGGGTGCAGAAGTATTCAATCTGGTCGGCGTGCTTGCAGCAGGAGGAGCACTCCACCGTGGTGGGCAGGTTCAGAATCATCTTCTTCTCAGGAGTTGGCCCCCATTCCTTCTTCACCGCCTCGCAAATCTCCACGGCGAACTCAATCTCCGTGTTGGAAAAGCTTTCCGGGGAGTACTGGAGGCGGATGTCCGTTCCCTCAGCCAGGGGAAGGCAGTCTTTCACGCAGCGGATGCCGTCAATCGCCACCTGGATGATCTCCTCCTTGCTCATGTTGAAGGTATACTTCCGCTGGGCGGGGGAGGTGGAGTTGTAGATGTGGAAGATGGCGGACTTGGCTCCCTTCAGGCACGCAAAGGTCTTCTTTACCAGCTCTTCCCGGGCCTGGCAGAGTACCTGGATGGTCACATCATCGGGGATGCGGTTCTCTTCGATGAGCCGTCGCAGGAAGTCGTATTCAGTTTGTGAGGCGCTGGGAAAGCCCACCTCAATCTCCTTGAAGCCCAGCTTCACCAGCAGGTCAAAGTAGGCAAGCTTCTGCTGGATTCCCATGGGAATCGCCAGTGCTTGGTTGCCGTCCCGCAGGTCCACGGAGCACCAGATGGGGGGATGGGTAATTTCCCGGTCAGGCCAGTGCCGGTTGGTGATGGGAATCTTCCCGAAAGGCTTGTATTTAGCCGCGTTTTTCATGTTTTTCTCCTCCAGATTGACTAAAAAAAAAAGACCCGTCGCCTTATGGCAACGGGCCGGAAATTCATAGGCAATACCTATACAGCACCCTTACCTTGCAGGCACAACAGAGAGGAAATCTG
>CAMGSV010000235.1 GCA_946061495.1 uncultured Spirochaetales bacterium
AGCAAACGGCTCATATCCGTTCGGTCATAGGTTCGATCCCTATTGTCGCTAGTACGAAAAGGTAATTTGTCAAGTACAAATTACCTTTTTTTGTTTCTGGAATGCGTCCTGCAGACCAGAACGAGGGATTGCATTTTGCGGCCCCAGTACACTATCCCGGAGGACAGCATGCTGCCGGAAATTTTCAAGGCTCCCTTCAAGGGACGTTCCCTGCTCAACTGGATTGACTACACACCCCAAGAAATCCTTCAAATCCTAGATTTGGCCGCCCAGGTCAAGGCCGAGTCACGGCGAGGAGAGGTTCACCAGCGGTTCCGAGGCAAGACCATAGCCCTCATCTTTGAGAAGCGGTCCACCAGAACCCGCTGCTCCTTCGAGACTGCCTTTGGCGAGGAGGGCGGCCATCCCGTCTTCCTCTCCTCCCAGGATATTCAGCTGGGGGCAAAGGAGTCGATTGAGGACACTGCCCGGGTTCTGGGCCGCATGTTCTCTGCCATTGAATTCCGAGGCTTCTCCCAGCGACACGTGGAGCTGCTGGCCCAGCATTCCGGTGTGCCGGTCATCAACGGACTCACCGACGAGTATCACCCCACCCAAGTTCTTGCAGACGTGCTGACCCTCAAGGAGCGTTTTGGTAAGCTGGCGGGACTGACAGTGGCATTCTGTGGAGATGGCCGCAACAACGTGGCCCGCTCCTTGATGCTCATCTTCTCAAAACTGGGAATCAACTTCACCATCCTCAGCCCGGAGGAGCTGTTCCCTGATTCAGAGATTCAGGCCATCTGTCAGCCCTTTGCAGAAAAATCCGGGGCCAAAATTACCATTTCAAAGGATATTTCCCTTGTAAAAGACGCAGATTGCGTTTATACTGATGTATGGACTTCTATGGGAGAAGAGGCTCTCAAGGAAAGTCGCACGGCCTTACTGACACCCTATCAGGTCAACCAGTCCCTCATGCAGGCAACCGGCAAGGAGAATTCCATTTTTCTCCATTGTCTTCCTGCAGTCAAGGGGGAGGAGGTTACAGAGGAGGTGTTTGAAGGGCCCAACAGCCTCGTATGGGAACAGGCGGAAAACCGCAAGCATACGATCAAGGCGATTATGTTGTCCTTGATTTAGGTTCCTGTGCTGGTTAAAGATGTATCCTAACAATTAGGAAATAAAAGGAGTTGCAGTATGAAGAAAAGCTTGCTTGCATTGTTGCTGGTAGTCGGCCTTTCTGTCGGTGGTGCCTTTGCTCAAGAACAGGCTGGGCAGCCAAACAAGTACGACGGAAACCTCACCTATCGCAACGTTGTTGTCTACAAGGTTTTTGATCACAAGGATGTGGTTATTGTCATGTATGCAAAACACGGCAAGGACATGGGCCAGGTCATGATTCCCAAATCATGGATGCACGAGAATCCCCGGAAGCTCACCTACCGCGAGCTGCCTAAGGGATTGAATCCCTATATGTCCGTTGTAGAGAAGGATGGAGAATTCCACAAGGTTGTCCTGAACCTCCCCCCTGTCAGAAGTCCTGACAACACTTGGACAGTGGCCAAGCCCTACACCGATATTGGCGACGCAGCCAGTGCCGAAACCTTGGAGTTGGACTACTAATTACATGACTTGTCTTGAAAAGATACAAGTTGTCTCACAGCAGGAGTCAGCCGTCTCAGCTTTGGACGGCTGGCTTTTTACTGATTTTGCAGGCAGAGACAACCTTACCAAAGACCTGCTCCAATTGCCCGTTGATGGAATGACCACCCGACGGTGGATTTATATTGTGCCGCCAGTGGGGGAACCACAAAAGATTCTCCATGCCATCGAGCCCAATGCCTTGGACAGTCTCCCTGGAGAGAACAAGGTGTTTTATTCTTCCCTGCAGGAGCTGAAGACAATTCTTTCCCAGTACAAGGACAAGACCCTTGCCCTGCTATGGGACTGCAACCTGCCGGTGATTTCCACCGTGGACGGCGGCTTTGTCACCCTGCTCCAACAACAGGGAGTGCAGCTCACCAGCGCCGCCAACCTGCTGCAGCGTTATCGAGGGATACTTTCGCAAGCCAGCATAGACAGCCAGGAGCGGTCTGCAGCCCTCCTCTATAAAATCATCCGAGACACCTGGAATTTCATCTGCCAGCACTACCGCTCCCATGAGCCGCTTACTGAGCGGGCAGTCCAAATATTCATACTAGAACAGTTCGTACATTACAAGCTGACAACAAACCATAGTCCTGTAGTAGCTTTTGGAGCAAATAGCGGAAATCCCCACTATGAGGTACCAGAAGATGGCGGCAGGATAGCCCAAGAAGGTGATATCATCCAGCTGGACATTTGGGCAAAGGAACGACTGGCCACCGACGAGGATGGCTCTGTTTCCGCATCCATTCCAGCCTATGCGGATATTTCTTGGGTGGGAATATATGGAAAAACCGTTCCTCAAGAGGCGGAAAAACGGTTTGCCGTCCTTTGCCAGGCACGAGACTCTGTGGCTACCACCATTGCCAGTGCAGCGACCCAAGGCAAACAGATTACGGGGGCAGAACTAGACCTGCAGGTTCGGTCCATCATCCAGCAAGCCGGATATGGTAGCTATATCAAGCATCGCACCGGCCACGGCATCGACACCGAGGTTCATGGCAGCGGTGTCAACCTTGATGGCAGCGAGTTCCCGGACTACCGGCTTGTCCTACCCGGCAGCAGCTTCTCAGTGGAGCCAGGCATCTACGGACAGGACTTTGGCATGAGGACAGAAATCGACATCTACATCAATCAGCAGGGAATGCCGGTTATCTCTGGACAAAAATTCCAGGCGACCAATAACCTCGGATTCCACATCCCCCAGCAGACCATACTAACGACAGAGGAACAGCCATGAGGATACTTGCTGATCAACAAGTCCAGCAGTTTAAGGAATTCATCGATTCCCATAACCACTTTATCGTGGTGGGCCACAAGGAGCCAGATGGCGACTGCATCGCCTCCTCCCTGGGGGTGGCGGCCATCCTGAAGCAGCTGGGCAAGCCCTACCAGCTGCTTTCCGCCGGCCCCTTCAAACGGACGGAAATCAAGCCCTACGAAAAATTCTTTGCCAAGCAGGCAACCCTTCTCCAAACAGGAAAGACAGCCTGCATCATTGTGGACTGTGGCGAGTTCAAGCGCATCGGAGAGGTTTTCCCGCCGGAGGCCTTGATAACGGACACATCGCGAATTCCCACCTTCTTTGTGGACCACCACAAAACATCCACCCCTGAGTCAGAGACCTCCATTATCGAGCCAGACTCTCCAGCCACGTCCTATTTGGTCCAGCAGCTTTACGAAAAGCTCATCGGACCATTGGACAAAGAGACGGCGGCGACCTTGTTCTTTGGTCTTTCCACTGACACGGGATATTTCCGCTTCTTGGAAAGCAATTCCAGCGATATCTTCATGGCCGCCGCAAGACTGGTGGAGGCGGGAGTCAGCCCCCGATCCACCTACGACAGCATGACCAGCGGAAAGCCCTTCTCCACGAGGAAACTTTTGGGCATCATGCTGGACCGTGCCACCCAATATTTCGACGGCAAGCTCATCATCACCTACGAGACCATGGAGGACACCCGCCGCTGGGGAACAGAGGGACGGGACTCCGACAGTCTCTACCAATTGCTACTCTCCTGCACATCGGTGGAGGCGGTGGTCTTCATTCGCCAGGAGACGGAGCAGAGATCGGAAGA
>CAMGSV010000236.1 GCA_946061495.1 uncultured Spirochaetales bacterium
AATGCACCTCCTAAAATTGAACTTTATTTGTCCAACTTTAGGGGTGCACTTCACTCTGTTTTCCAGAACTGGCCTTTCCCATCGTTTGTAGAATTTATTTTGTGGAGGCAATCAGCTTGTTGAAGGTCGCCTCGTCCACAAAGGTGATTTCGCCTGTGTCCTCGGAATTCACTGCATACAGGTTTCCGTCAGGGGCAATCTCCTCCAGCTTGGCCTGGGCTGCTGCGGAAATCTGTGGATCAACCAGAACGGTTCCTTCGAAGATGTATCCCCAGCGGTGGGTAAAGTTCAAGAACCCTCTTTTCCTGTAATAAGAAAGCTGGGCATCCACAAGGGCAATTCCGCCAGGAACTTGTTCCACAACTGCATCCAAGGCGTTTTCCAATTCATAGCTCTGAGAGATTCTGCGTGTTTGGATAAACCAGAAAACCTTGAGGTTCAGACTCTTGTTGTCGGTTTTGAGAGTTTCATGATGCCGTTTCATCTCAGCAAGACGACTTAACTCAACATTCTTGGATGAGATAATTGTAAACCTTCCCAATGCCTCTGTACTGGTACATCCAGCCAACATCATCACCACGACAGCCAATCCTGCCAGCAATCCAACCTTTCTTTTCATGAAAAATCCTCCTTACAGTTTTCTTCTTGAGAAGAAGTAAAAGTGTAATAAACTTGTTTTAATGAAGTATCTGATACTTTTTACTTTCTGTCAAGAAGTATTTTTACCTAATACTTATTTATCATTAAATTTATGGATGGATATTTTGACGAGTTCAGGATGAACGTGAAGCACTATCGGGACAGGCGGGGCATGACCCAGGCGGAGCTTGCGGTGCAGGCGGACTGCTCCAACGGACTGATTGGCAACATCGAGGCCGGAAACACGCATCCTTCCTTTGACACGATTGTGGCCCTGGCCAGGGCGCTCGGCGTCCATCCCGCCGACCTGTTCCTGCGGAACGCCTCGGAGACTCGCCGGGAGATAAAAATCTATCTGAAGGAGACCCTCCACCGGGAGCTGGACCGCCTGATTGACAGCGGCTTCCCCCTGTGAGGAGCGGTGGGTTAGAACAGCTCGCTGTGGCTGCCAGTTCGAATCAGGACAAGCACGAGGGTTTGATGGATAACCTCATACATCTAGTGCAGCCCTCACCTCCTGCATGGTATATGTCTGTTGCATCTGTGCAGTTTTTTTCCTGTCCCCCTTAACAAATGGGCCGCCGCCGCCGATATTCAAACGAGAGGTTTTTTTATGATTCGAGGTTGGTATATTGGTTCCAGTGGCATGAATGCCCAGCAGACGCGGCTTGACGCTATCTCAAACAACTTGGCGAATGCCGACACCACCGGCTTTAAGCGGGACATTGCCGTCAGCAAGTCCTTCCCGGAGCTTTTGATGCGCCGCATGGGGGACGATGGTGTCTATGAGACTCCCTTCGGTTCCGCCGACGTGGCTCCCATCATCGGAAAGATTGGCTTGGGGGTGGAGACCAACGAGCTGTACACCGACTTTGAGCAGGGCTCCTTCAAGCAGACGTCCACCCACACGGACATGGCCTTGAGCGGCGAGGGCTTCTTTGCCGTGGAGACTCCCAGCGGCGAGCGCTACACCCGCAACGGCAACTTCTTGGTGGGCAAGGAGGGAATCCTGGTGACCAAGGAGGGCTATCCTGTGCTGGGCGAGAACGGCTACATCCAGGTTGCCGACGACCGCTTTACCGTGAACCAGGACGGCATGGTGTATTCCGAGAACGATATGCAGCTCATCGACCGCTTCAAGATTGTCCGCTTTGACAACGAGCGCTACCTCCAGAAGATGGGCTCCAGCCTCTACAAGGACACGGACATCACTGGGCCCGCCTACATTGCCGAGGGCAAGGAGCGGCCTGTGGTGTTGCAGAGCTACGTGGAGACCTCCAACGTCAATGTGGTGAACGAGATGGTGAGCATGATTGAGGTGAACCGGGCCTACGAGGCCAACCAGAAGACCATCCAGGCCCAGGACACCATGATGAGCACCCTCTGGGGCAAGGTGGTTCTGGCTCGTTAAGACGTGGCTCGGTAGAACGCAGTTCGTCAAGGTAGGCGGCGGCTTGTAATGGCAGGACTTTAGGCTTCTGCAATTCCGCCGATACTGTAGGTATAGTAGGAATAAAGGAAAGAGGAACAGATAGAGTATGGTACGAAGCTTATGGACAGCCGCCACCGGCATGAACGGCCAGCAGGCCAACATCGACGCAATCTCCAACAACTTGTCCAATGTGAACACCACCGGCTACAAGCAGCAGCGGGTGGAGTTTGAGGATTTGATGTATCAGACGGTGCAGCCTGCAGGCACGCCCGCCACGGAGGACACGGTGACTCCCGTGGGAATCCAGATGGGAACCGGCGTGAAGGTGGGTGCCACCCAGCGCATTGTCACCCAGGGCTCCCTCCAGAACACAGGCGTGGACACCGACATGGCCGTGGTGGGGGAGGGCTATTTCCGGGTGCAGCAGTACGACGGCAGCTTTGCCTACACCCGTGACGGTGCCTTCAAGGTGGACATGAACGGCCAGCTGGTGACCTCCGAGGGACTGCGGGTGATGCCCGAAATCATTCTGCCGGAGGGATTCAACCTGTCCACCCTGGCCATCAGCGACGACGGCCGCGTCACCGTGAAGGTGGACGGCGGCAACGACCCCATTTTGGTGGGCCAGATTGAGCTGTACCGCTTCCCCAATGCCGTGGGTCTTGAGGCGGTGGGCAGCAACCTGTTCAAGGTGACCAATGCCTCCGGTATGGCCATCGCCGGCCGTCCCGGTTACGACGGCATGGGTGTCACCAAGCACAAGTTCTTGGAGATGTCCAATGTCTCCGTGGTGAACGAGATGGTGCAGATGATTGTGGCCCAGCGTGCCTACGAGTTCAGCTCCAAGGCCATCCAGACCAGCGACACCATGCTGTCTTCTGCGGTGAACCTGAAGCGCTAAGTTTGATTGAGAGGGCAGGATAGAAATGGACATACAGGGAATCAACGGATTTTGGGGAAACAGCGCTGCCATCACCGGCGGTGCTTCAGCCAGCGAGGCGTCCAAGCTCCAGGGTGAGCTGGGCAAATTCCAGTCCTTGCTGGACTCCATGCGGGGAGAGGCTTCCCAGCCCGCCATGCAGGGAACGGTGGCTTCCTCCCAGGTTGCCCAGTCCGGCCGCCTGAACGGGGACTACACCTCCGGCTTTGACGGCAGCTTTACCGCCGAATCCGACAAGGCTGCCCTGCCGACTGGTGCCGCCGCCAACTCCGCCGGCATTGTACCCGAAAAGACCATCGACCGCACCAGCGACCTCTACGAGAAGTCCCTAGAGCTGGAGTCATACTTCGTGAAGATGATGCTCTCCTCCATGCGGAGTACCCTTTCCGGCACTTCCATCAATGGGGAGGAGAAGAGCTATGCCCAGAACATGTACGAGGACATGCTCTACGACGAGCTGGCCATCAGCATGACCAAGAACGCCGGATTCGGTCTGGCGGACCAGATCTACCTGGAATTGAGTTGACACCATCTTCCAGATTCAGGAGAAAGGCCACCGCAGGAAGTGCACCCCCAAAAGTTGGACAAATGAAGTTTAATTTTTAAGAGGTGTATTTTATATGCCCAAATACTCAGAGTATGAATTATCAGT
>CAMGSV010000237.1 GCA_946061495.1 uncultured Spirochaetales bacterium
GAGGCTCATAACAGCCGCAAAGAGAAACAGACCAATCTTTTTCATATTCCCTCCCGAATACAATGATGGAGCAAGCACAGTACGTGGCACATTTTCTGCAATTATACCACATAACGAGAATTTTATAAGGGGGAAACAATTATTTTTTTCAAAAAAAAGAATTTATTCGTCGTGGCTCCACATTATCAGCCACGTTCTTCAACACACCACGAACACACTCACTCCAAAACCGGCATACGATGCTCCATCACCACGGCTCTCAGAATATCATTCATCTTGGCCTGATATCCCTTGCCGTAGCCTTTCAGAACAGCGAGCACGTCAGCGTCAATGCGAAGGGTAATGCTCTGCTTCACCGGCTTCACGGTGTAATACTTGAGCCGCGCCTTGGAAAAATCTGTCGTCTGGGGAATGTCGGTGTAGTCAACAGGATGGTTCTCCAAAGCCTGTAGCTCCTGAACCTGTTCATCGGTAAGCTTGCAGGTAGTTTTCATAAGCCTTTTTCTCCAAGGAGTCCAACCTCCGGGCGGAAATAAGACGATGTCTGAGTTTTCCGTCAGAACATCGCTCCGAATAAAAGATGGTGACGATAGCAATGCCGTTGATAGTTCCAAACCCCTGAAAGCGCTCTTCATCCAAGGTGGAATGGATGTCATCAGCGGTTCCGCTGGAATCGGTGTGTCACCTAAAAACAGGGCGCTTCTTTTCCTTTGCGCACTGCACGAGAAACAGGTTTATCAAGCTCTGGTAGGTAATTCCAGTTTCTCCCGCCAACTGCTTGAAATAGACAATCGCTTCGCTATCCAGATTGATTGTCACAGGACGCTTCTTTGTTTTTCTCGCTTCTATGGCATTCCGTGCGGCCTCCATCAGCATTTGCCGTAATTCGGTCTGATTCTCACAGGGAACAAAATTTTCGGCGGCCACCTCATACTCCTGCTCCTCACTATCCAATGGAGAATTCCAAAAAGCCTCCTCCTGCATCCTTCTTGCATCGTCAATACCTGTCATCATACCCTCCCCTTCAGTTTCCTGTCAGGATATGCCGTCTTCAAAAACCAGTTTCCTTCGTCGTCAATCACAAAGGGAACGGCATACGGATAGTCATTTAACCGAAGGATTATCCGCTGCTGTCCAGCTCTTGCGGGATTATGCTCCGGCCCCACAAATTCCCCTGCCGCAATTTTTTCCACAATCTGTTCAAAGCAAATGTAACGATTATTTTTCAGCCATTCGTTCTTTGCTTCATCCCAGTTGATATACATACTTATATTATATGTATGAAGTACGTATCTGGCAAGTTATTGGGTGGTTGTCACCGAGACAATTCACGTGTTGTGGTTCCGCTGGAATCGGTGTATAGTTGGACTGTGGTTGAAAAGCTGGAGAGCATCATTAAAGCTGCCCGGCAATTACCCCAGGAAATTTCTGTCATAGACTACAACTCCGCCGCCTAAACCCTACATTGACCTGCAATCCTCACAACCAACAACACCAAGCATAAAGACAGGTGACTGCTTGGGCAGTGGCGGGGACTCCCAACAATAGCTCCATCATTTCTTTTGCAAGAAGCTTTCCGCTTGCCGAACAAAGTCTGGTCCCCAAAACTCGCACAATAGCCTGTGTGCCTCAGGATATAATTCAGGGACAACAAAGAGCTGCAATTGCTGCAGGTTATTGATGAGGTAGAATCGGCACAAATTCCGAATGGAGTCCTTTTGCTCAGCAGAAAAGGGTGCGCTCATGTCCTCCACACAATTGAACAGCACCGTGAAAACTGAGGCGGCGGAGCAGACCTGTTCCCAGCGCTCCAAAGAAGTGATTTTTGTGTGGGAGGAGATGCCTGTATTTATGGTATAGTTGTACACCACCTCTCCAATCCCAAAATATGAACAGGCATGGTGTGCTATGAGTACATATTGCAACAAATCGTCTGCCATGGAACAATATACACTCGGAATGGAGTCAAGAGCGTGGAGATACAGTTCCCGCCGAATCAGCTTGCCCCACAAAAAAGTGTTTTGGGTTTTATCCACCAGCACACTTTGGAGAATAGCCCCATCCTTCAATTGCCCGGGATAAATGGCTCCCGCCTTACGTTGCACACTTTTCAGCAAGCTTGACTCCGTTTGGGAGTCAAGCGCACACCCATACTCTCGGTTCACCACCACCTGCGCCCGCCCGTGGACAATGTCCGCATCCTCTGCCATGGCATGGTGGTATTGAGATGACAAGGAGGTAGGCGGCAGGGTGTCGTCACTGTCCAGACAGAAGATGTAGTCCCCAGTGGCGGCTTGGACGGCGGTGCGGCGGGCTTCTAGAATTCCTTTGTTTTCTTGATGCTCAAGATACACCACCGGCCAGGGGCTTTCCTGCTGGAATTGGGAAACAATCCGGGCGGGAAAGCTAAGCTCCGGGTCGGCGGCGGGGCTTGCATCATCCACCACGATGATTTCCAGCCCCGCAGCCTCCATCCCCCGCTGCGCTGCCACACTGTGGAGGCAGGCAGGCAGGCTTCTTTCCGTGGCGTATACAGGAATGCAGACGGAGATGGCGGGGGCATGGGGGTTAGTTAACTACCAAAAAACCACAACCAGAGGCAACATTCCCATAAGAGTTTGTATCACTAAGAGAGGTAACAGCAAATGCTTGTGTCTCCAAATCAACAGTTACAACACGACATTTCCGGCGAGCAAGTAATCCTTCCCCATTTTTATTTGATAGTGTATATCCGGCATCACCTATTACCAATTTTTTAGGCATGACAGCCACAAAACCAACTGGACCGTAAAAAGCTACGCCCTCATCTGACTCCGTAGGGGAGTACAATGTTTGGTTATACGTGGTACCAGTATACGTTCCTGAAGATGCACGTCCAGAAACAAGCCCCAAATACCCATTGGTCCCAAAGGAGGTATCAAGAGTCAAGGTTGAAGGATTTATTTTAACCAAAGCCCCACAACTGTAAACTTCAGTAGCAAACTCATTAATGGCCGAAGAAACAGTAAAAGAACCAAGCAGCAAATACAACGCCCCATCTTGGTAGATCATTTGGCTGGTAATAGGAGCATTATTTCCAAATAATGAAGGCAAGGTAAATGGAGAACCAGACTTTTCAGTACCAGCAATTAAATTAGCATCTGCATTTAGATTAAAACTTTTTACACTTATGACCGGTGACCCATTCTCCCCCTCATCAATTTTAGCCGCAACATAGGCAATACCATTATGGACGGCAAAACCAACTGGAGTAATTCCGTTGCCATCAAATTTAATTATTTGATCAGAACTGTCCGTCGGCAGCTTTGTAATACCGATGCCGGTTATTCCATATAAAATACTTGCGACATTGTCATAGGACAAAGCAGAAAAAAGTGAATTATCTTTATAATCTTCTGATGAGCTATATGATTTATCAGACTTATAACATCGAACTCCATGTCCCATTACATACCAATACAAGTTTCCTGTATTATCAAAACACCAAAAGGGATTATCTGGAAGATTCGATGATAGACTTGGGGAAGCCCCCGAATTCAAATTCTCGTAGGGAACAATTTTTCCGTCAGTGCTAGGATTACTCCACAACAGCACACCACTCTGAGCTATATCATAAACAAGTTTGGCAACGTTAGA
>CAMGSV010000238.1 GCA_946061495.1 uncultured Spirochaetales bacterium
CAGCACTATCCTGAACATTTTAATTATTCTGGGTCTGGCGGCAGTGCTTTGCCCCATGAAGGTAGCCCAGCTTACGGCCTTTGTGGACATTCCTGTCACCATTGTCATTACCATACTGCTGCTGGTGCTGGGCTACGATGGAATCGTGAGCCGTTTGGATGCAGCAATGCTTCTGTTGTTTTTTATTGCCTATCTTTCATATCTTTTTGCCATGACAAAGAAGGGCTTTATAGTAGGCGAAAGCGAGGAAGAAGGTGCAAAGATTCAGTCTGTGCCAAAGGCACTGTTGTTCACCGTGGTTGGATTGGCCTTGATTATTGCGGGAAGTAGCTTTGCGGTGGATGCTGCCAGTGCCATTGCCACGATGCTTGGCTTGAGCGAGCGCTTTATTGGCTTGACGATTGTTGCCTTGGGCACCTCCCTGCCAGAGCTTTTTACCTCTGTTGCTGCAGCCATCAAGAAAAATCCCGATATGGCCATTGGCAACATTGTGGGGAGCAACATCTTCAACATCTTATTTATTGTGGGACTTTCCGGTTTGGTTATTCCCGTCCCCTTTGTGTCCGCCTTTCGTTTTGACACTCTTATTGCGACATCTGCGACTGTGCTGCTCTTTGTGTTGACGCTTCCCACCAAGCGGCTGGGACGTGTTGTCGGCATCATCATGCTGGTGGGCTATGTAGCCTACTTTGCCATGATTTGGTAGCTTGAAGAAGAACGAAGATAAACCTCCGAATCAAAGTTTTCTTCTACGTGATTGCCCCATGCTGAAAAGCATCGGCATAGTCATCATGCTTTCCTGCCAAAATACATCATCCAAGGTGTGCTTTCCGGTGCAGTGAAGGGATAGTCGCACGCCTGCGGCATGCTGAGGGAGCTTCCTTTCCGAAACGTGGTGGCTGAGGCTGGAATCCATGTCCTCAAGGGGCTGCGTCTCCTATCTGAAGGAGCCGTAGTATCCCATCTTTTTCAGGCGGGCCTGGGTTGCCAGCGGCAGGCTGGTGCCGAGGAAGGCCCAGGTCTGGGTAAGCAGGCCGCCGTAGGGATGGTTGGGGTCGGGCTCAAGATTTCCGTCGAACTCCACCTCCGTCAGGCTTTCTGGAATGAGTACCTCCGTCAGGGTTCCCATCCCGTAGAAGGCGTTGGCGGAGACCTTTTTCAGGGCGGCGGGAAGGTTGATGGATCGGAGCCTGACCCGTGACTCCCTGCGGTTTCTCGTGAAAGAACCATTCCCCGTTCAGTTGCCCCCGCTCCATTCGGTCTGCAAGGTCTGCCAGCGAGTCCAGGAACTCCTGGTCGCGGTCAAGGGCTGCGTCCACGGGGCTGGTTCCCGCCGCCTGTACCCCAAGGGTCAAGGCCAGCACCAGGGCCACCGCCCACAGCTTTGAGTGGAAGCTGGATTTCATTTTCATTTTACGTACTCCTTTTTTGGGGGAGGGAGGCCAGCGTGCTGGGCCTCCCGTTGCATTTGACGCTACAAGCCCAGTAGTTTCTTCTTCTGGGCCTCGAATTCCTCCTTGGAGAGCAAGCCTTTTTCCACCAAGGCTCCCAGGCGCTCAAGCTGCTCCGCAACCCCTTGTCCTCCAGGCTGTTGCTGCGAGGTGGTGTATTGGATGGGTGGAGGAGTTGGGGTGGCTTGACGTGAACCAGAGAATTCATTGCGGGTTCGGGCAAAAACCTCCTCTACCGCCTCCCGCACGGTCTTTTTCTGATAGAAGTAGAATACCAAGGGAATGAGCCAGCCCACCGTACTGAACAGACAGAGGATGAATATGATCCAGAATGCGATGGAAGGCTTGTAATTCACCGAGGCAACCACCAGCAAGTCCGAGTCCCGGCGGGATACGGAAATGGTTGTCTCGTCGGCTCGGTTGATGGAACCGAATGTTGCGTTCAATTGCTTTGCCGTGAAGGTGCTGTCATTGTCGATAATGCCTTCCGATACTTTCTGGAAGGCATTCTTGAGAAAGCCCAAGACCTCCTGTTCCGTTGAGGCAGAGGTAAAGCGCTCGCTTATTTCAAACGTCATATTTCATATCTCCTTTTAATTTGTTACTGCTATTCAAACATCGCCTCTATGAGGCCGTTTATCATGTAGTCGCTTTGGGGAACGCCTTCAATTTCAAATGCGTGGAGTTCAAAAGAGCCATCGTCCTTGTCCACCAGAAACTGGATTTCAGCATCCGCATACTCGTCGTAATAGGTGATGCCACCCTTGCAGTTGACAAGTGTATAGCCCTGCAATGCCTTGTCCACAGGCTCTCCCGATGACCACTTGGGCTTGTGAAAAAAATTGTCCACGGCGTCTCCCACTGTCATCTCATCATAGCTGTAGAAGTATCCATTCTTGACAACTGAGATGTCACCTCCCCCGGTGCACATGGCTAGCAGGAGCACCACCGCCACCGCCCCACCGGCAATGGGCAGCAGCTTCTTCTTGTCCAGGCTGACGTTGCCCGGCAGGGGCAGCTTGAATCCGCTGGAAGCCTTTTCCGTCAGGGGCAGCACCCCGGCCTCCGTGAGAATCTGCTGCTGCTCCTGGTCCAGGACCTGGTAGCCCTCCCGCAGCTTCTTCTGGATGTAGTTGAAGAAGTAGTTCCTGTTGTAGATGATGTTGGCGGCAACCACCGCGCTCAGCACCACAACACCCAATGCCACGCTGGACAGAAAGCAGGTGCAGGCAAGGAAGATTGCCAGATAGCCCGCCATGGCAATGCCCACACCCTTCCAGTCTATGGGCTTCACCTGCATGGGGGGCATTCCGTAGCCGATGGTGATGAAGGCCATCATGGGATGCAGCTTGATTTTTGCAGAACACCGTACCGTTATGTCCTTGCAACCGTCTTTCGTGAGCGTGATTTTCACTTCACCTTTCCTCATTCCTCAAACTCCTTTTTATGGGGATTGAAGGCTATTATACGGGATGACACCTGACACAGAATGTCGTGGTGGCGGGATTTGGATACATTTCATCATAAATTCCTCTCTGTCATCTGTTACAACCAGACAACGGCTGTTGGTGTCCAATTTTGAGATGCTTTCGGAAAAGGAAAAGCAGGCCGTGGAGCTTCTAGTGCAGAAGCTCACCAGCTGAAAGGGGGCTTGCAGTGACTTAGGCGGCGGAGCTGTAGTCTATGACAGAAATTTCTTGGGCTAATTGCCGGGTAGCTTTAATGATGCTCTCCAGCTTTTCAACCACGTCTCCAGTATAGAGGATTTCGTTGCATTGACTGCATTTAAAGCAAGGTACATTCCGAATGATGATGAGACAATGGTCTAAGTCAGTTACACTTGTGGTAACGCCTTTTTCAGCCTTTGCAAGGCAGTTCATACACTTCATATACACCCCTTTCATTTTCGTGTTTCCCAATCCGCTTCCCATTGTGCGGAATCAGGACGGTATGCGGTAATAAGATAGATATAGTTCTCGTGATGACTCGCAACTATGTGAAGAGGATTGAGTTTGCCATCCATTCCTAGAATAAGACAACTTGGCAGTGGCTTGTCATCTTCATATTGCTTGATGATTTTTCCTGTCATAATTGCTTGTAAAATATCCTGTATGGATATTCTGCGCTCAACAAGACGTTGGCGAGCATGTTCAGTAAGAACAATATT
>CAMGSV010000239.1 GCA_946061495.1 uncultured Spirochaetales bacterium
GGCTACCAGTTGCCCGGTGGCTACGGCTATGCCACGGAGGCCAGCTATGGACTTCGCAAGTGGGCCTCGAACAACGGGGTCTCCCTTCTGTTCCGGGGCGCTGGAGTTGGTGTCGAGGGACTTACTGTGGGGTGGAATGCCTTGCCCTTGGGAAACATGATGGTGGAGGGAAGGAGTGCCTGGGACACCACGCTGGCGGCCAACTATTTGCTTGGAGGAGTCGCCAACATCGGTGTGGCAGGTCGCTTTGACACTGCCGAGGATGCAGGCCAGGTGGTGGGTGTCTACGGGGAACTGCTGGCAGTGAGGGGCCTGAAGGTGAACGCTGGGGCAACCATGTATACCGGCAGCACCGCCACAGTACTGGGATCCGCCGATGCCATGGCGACGTACAGCAAGGCCTTCACAGCGGTGATAAATGCCGGGCTGCAGTATACCGTCGCTCCGCTGCGGATGACCGTAGGAGCCGATATGGGAATCCTTGCAGGAAGCCAGAAGCTCACCGGCCAGTATGCACGTCACAATGCCACTGCCATGCCGCTGCTGGTGGGTGGCATCATCCGCTGGACAATCATTCCTCCCGTCCATGCCCGCATTCAGGTAAAATATGGAGACAATCTGGCAAGCAAGGATGCGGCACGGGAATCGAAGGTGAGCATCAATCCCCGCATTTCATACAACGGGGGAAAAATCGGCACCTTCGGCCTGGATCCTGTCATAGAGATTGTCTGCAAGAATACAGAAACGTTTACCGGCTACAGGCTGGGGCTGTATTGGCAGTATAACTTTGGCGGTGCCTCGTCGGGTCGCCCCAGAGGCTGAGTCAGGACTTGATGAAGACCCCTCGTCGTTTCTGTGGCAACGGTGAGGGGCAGTTTCTTTTAGACCTCCTGGAAGGTGACGGACAGGGCGGGGATGTTGATGTTGCCCGCCTTCACCTGCAGCACCTGGTTCAGCTGGACGGAAGACCTCGGTGTCAGCAGTGTTTCCTGGGCCAGGCTGGGAATGAGGCAATAGGCCTGCTTTCCCCGCAGCTCCACCACCACCGCATCCCCGGTCCACTCTGGATGGAGTGTCAGGTAGACGAGGACCCAGTGGAGGTTGCTGTTGCGCTCGGCACGGACGGCGGCACTGGCGGAAGCATCCCCTGCGGAAATCCGTTCCAGCACCTTGTCCTTGTCCAGAAAGGGGCGGCCGTCAATGAAGGCTCGCAGCTGCTGGTGGGCCACCAGGTCGCTGTACCGTCGCAGGGGGCTGGTGA
The DNA here is from genome assembly GCA_946061495.1 of uncultured Spirochaetales bacterium. GTDB lineage: Bacteria > Spirochaetota > Spirochaetia > Treponematales > Treponemataceae > Treponema_F. The sequence goes on from CAMGSV010000239.1 coordinate 1,262, forward strand.
CTTGGCTGTACATGCCCAGCCCCAGTCCGGCGTGCTGCATGGGAGTGACTCCAACACTGCGGCTTCGCATGCAACGGCGCAGCTTGTACTGTCCCGTCAGGCCCTCAGGCACCTCGGCGGGAAGGTCTGGCCGCTCCTGGCTCACGAAGGGAAAGGGCAGCCCCTGCTTGAAGGCGAATTTTGCCGCCGCCTCACCGGCCAGCAGCATGAACTCCCGCACCAGGTCAGCCGACTCGTAGTGAACCGAGGGAATGATCTCCACCTGCTCCCCGCTGACAGAAATGTGGACCTCCGGCAGGGTGATGGCCACCGCACCATTTTGGAGCCGCCGCTCCTCGTTGCGCTGTGCAATCTGGAAGAGGGGGGCCAGTGTCTCGCTGTCCTTTTCCTCGTCCGCCTGCTGGTAGGTGTAGCGTTTCACCTGCACTAAGGTTTTCAACACATCGCAATTGGATATGGCCCCCTTATCGTCAAGCTGAATCTTGAAGGAGAGGGCCCGGGACACTCCACCCTTCGGCTCGGTCAGTCCCAGTGCATAGTCCTCCAGAGACTCCTCCGCCAGCATTCGGGCGGCTCCCTCCGGCAGGTAGAGGGTGACACCTCGATGGCGAGCCGCAATGTCGATGGCTGAGTCGGGAACCACACTGGAGGCAGGGTCGGCAATGTGCACCCAGACATAGGTGCCGTCAAAGGCAATGGCATCGTCTGGGTCGGCGCTCCAGGCGTTGTCGATGGCATAGGCCACGTGGTCCACCATGGTTCGCTCCTCCTGGGGTGGACTGGCCAGCTGTTCCGTGGCAGACTGCATGGAAAGTCCCCAGCGGGCAGGATAGGGATTTTTGAAGATGGTCCAGATTCCCGTATTCAATAGAAGTGTATGCGCCTTTTCCGGTGTTTCCGTCAGGCCTGCCTCCTTCATGGTTCGGGACTTGTCGGTCTTTCCCAGTGCCAGGGCCTCCACGTCCTGCATCAGCTGGGCGTCGGCAGGCAAATCCAGCTGGCGGGACTTGAGCCGCTGGATGAAAGCCTCCCGCAGCTCCTGCTCCCGCCCCTTGGCCAGATTTTTCTCCTTCAGCCTTTGGATTTCATCCTGGGGCCGGGGGACAAAGTTCAGATTTTCTGTCTCCTGGAAGTGAAGGCTGGCTTTCAGTGAGCGGTAGAGCCGCCAGACCTCCTGTTCTGAGGAGGCTCCGTCGTAGTCACAGAGGTCGGAAAAGGAGACGGGAGTGGAAAAGGCATCTGCCTCCTCTGCCAGCAGCTGGTAGAGGGGGAGAGTCCGCTCTTCTGCCTCCTCCTCGGCTGGCTCCTGTTCAAGAAGCTGGGGCAACAGGGATTTGTTTCCCCCTGTCTGTTTTACCAGCAGGACAATGTCCTTGTCCCGGACCTTTTGCGTGGCAAACTGAGGGGGCTTTCCGCCAGGAGAGGCGGGTGCAGTGCAATAGACAATGGAAAATTTTCCACCAGACGCTTCTTGAACCAGGGCAGGCTGGTTTTTGTACAGCACGAGGGAGTTTACAGAAATCATGGTTCCACTATATCAAAAAATCGGCTCAATGCCAATTCAGCGGACAAAGGTGTAGAGGCTGCCGTCGGACAATTCCTGGCGGAACGTGTAGTTCATGCCGGTGAATTCCTTCACCTGCTCCGGCGAGGTGACCCCGTTCTCCGCCATGAAACGAACCATCTCGCCCCGGGCCATCTTCACGTAGACCCCCTTTTCCACCAGCTTGTCCCCCGACTCCTCGCAGAAACGGCAGGTGATGAATTGTACATCCGGTTCCAGATGTTTCCGTACAATTTTACTGTATTCCTCCGAGGCCAGGTTGAGAATCACTTTGGAATCACGCACCAGCTCCCGATAGAGACTGTCCCCCCAGTAGTCGTAGAGATTCTTGCAGAAATCAGTTTTCAGTTTGGCCTGCATCTCCAGCCGATAGGGGACGATGCCGTCAAAGGGTCGCAGGATGCCGTAGAGGCCGGAGAGAATTCGTAGGTGCTTTTGAGCATAGTCGAAGTACTCGTAGGTGAAGACCCGTGGAGCCATGTACTGGTACTGGATTCCCTCGTAGGACACTAGGGCCGGGTTGGTACCGGCATGGAGGTTCATGGTCTGGTAGCGGTCATAGTTCAGCTGGGCAAGATTATCGTTGCAAGCTAGAAGCTTCTTCAAGTCCTGGTAGGGCAGGGACCTGAGGTAGTCCACCAGCTGCTGGGCTCGATGGATGAAGACCGGCTCGTCCCTTGGCTCCATGGCGTCAGCCTTGGTGGTCATGTTCTTAGCGGGGGAGATGATGATGTTCATGCAGGTCAGTATAGCTGATTCCCAGTGTGCTGTGAAGGGGGAGATTC
>CAMGSV010000240.1 GCA_946061495.1 uncultured Spirochaetales bacterium
GGCTGGTCATGCCCAGAAGGGACTGCCTGCCTTTGGTATCTACGGCCACGATGTGCAGAACGCAGATGCCACCGACATTCCAGCCGATGTGCGTGAAAAACTGCTGCGCTTCGGTCGTGCCGCCGTTGCGGCCGCCACCATGCGGGGCAAGTCATACCTGCAGATTGGTTCCATCTGTATGGGTATCGCCGGCTCCATCATCGACAGCGACTTCTTTGAGGAATATCTGGGAATGCGGGTGGAGTCCGTGGACGAGGTTGAGATTATCCGCAGGATGACCGAGAACATCTACGACGAGAAGGAATTCCAGAAGGCCCTGGCTTGGACGAAGGAGCATTGCAAGGAAGGATTCGACAAGAACTCTCCCGAAATGCAGAAGACACCTAAGGAAAAGGAAGAGGCCTGGGAATTCGTGGTGAAAATGATGTGCATCATCAAGGACCTGTTCAACGGCAACAAGAACCTGCCCGTTGGTTGCGAGGAAGAGGCTTTGGGCCACAATGCCATTGCCGGTGGATTCCAGGGACAGCGCCAGTGGACGGACTTCTATCCCAACTGTGACTTCCCCGAGGCCCTGTTGAATTCCTCCTTCGACTGGGAAGGTGCCCGCGAGCCATATATTCTTGCCACCGAGAACGACACCCTCAATGGAACGTGTATGCTCTTCGGTAAGCTGCTGACTGGCCGTGCCCAGATTTTCGCCGATGTCCGCACCTATTGGAGTCCTGAGGCTGTAATGCAGGCTGCTGGGTACGAGCTGGAAGGAAAGGCAAAGGAGTCCCAGGGCTTTATCCACCTGATCAACTCTGGTGCCGCCTGTCTCGATGCCTGCGGTGCGTCCAAGGATGAGAATGGAAATGGTGTCATCAAGCCCTTCTGGGAGATGACCGAGGAGGATCAGAAGGCTTGTCTGGATGCCACCACCTGGAACCCTGCCGACATGGGCTATTTCCGTGGCGGCGGATTCTCTTCTCGCTTCCTCACCAAGTGCGAGATGCCAGTTACCATGATGCGCCTGAACATCGTGAAGGGCTTGGGACCTGTAATGCAGATTGCCGAAGGATATACTGTGGATCTGCCGGATGAGGTTTCCGACAAGCTGTGGAAGCGTACCGACTACACCTGGCCCTGCACCTGGTTTGCACCTCGCCTCACTGGTAAGGGTGCCTTCAAGTCCGCATACGACGTGATGAACAACTGGGGGGCCAACCATGGTGCCATCAGTTACGGCCACATCGGTGCAGACATCATCACCTTGTGTTCCATCCTTCGTATCCCGGTCTGTATGCACAACGTGGACGAGGACAAGATTTTCCGTCCCGCCGCTTGGAATGCATTCGGAATGGACAAGGAAGGTCAAGACTACCGGGCCTGTGCAGCCTATGGTCCTCTCTACAGCAAGACACGCTAAGATATCCTAGCTGAGTGATTGAATGCCGGAAAGTTTTCTTTCCGGCATTTTTTTATGAAGGATTGGAGGCTTCCGATCTATGACCTCAACTTCTGATTTTTTTCTGAAGCTCCCGGTCAAGACAATTTGCAAAGTCGTTTATATGTTTCTTGTTGAAGCTTCCGGTTCGGTCCGGCTGAATTCCCATTTGTGCCAGCCCATAGTTGAAGTTTCTGATGGACACCTGCTCCCTGATGGATTCTTGACTGAACAGGGTTCCTCGGTCATTGATGGTGGTGACATTTTTTTCCACCAGTCGTGCCGCCAGGGGAATGTCCCGAGTGATTGCCAGATCCTGGGAAAGGATATGTTCCACGATATAGTCATCGGCGGCACCCTCGGCACTCTCTGTGACAATCATCTGTATCAAGCTTGATTTTTTTGCGGAATGGGGGAGGGGAATTTCCCTGTTGGCAACAAAATTGGCAGGAAGGCCCAGCCGCAGGGCAAACTTTACCACCAGCTCCCGCACCGGAACGGGGCATGAGTCCGCATCAACCCAGATGGAGAACGTCATAGCTACAGAACCTGGTTGATGCTGTCGATCAACTTCTGGGTGATGTCCTCCACATGGGTCAGGAGCTGGTTTTGCTCTTGACTCACCGCTATGGTATCGGCGGAATATTTCTGGGAGTAAAGCTCGTCGCAGATTAGTATTCCCGCCAAAATGGCCGTTTGGATTGGCTCCTGGTTAGGAAGATTGTTCTGGAGTTTCTCGATGATACTGGAATAATAATCCAACAGCTGTTGAAGATAGTGGTCATCCTCATGGGCATTGATTTTGAAGGATGTGCCTAAAAGCTGTATCGTGAGGCTTCCCACTGGCGAAACCTATTAGAAAATATCCAGTTGTGCGGAATCACCCTGCTCCTGGTTATCCTGACGGTAATTGCCCTGATTGTTTGTAAACAGACCGGTATCCTGATGCTGCTCTAAAAAGGGATTCTGTTCCTGTGACACCTGCTCATCCAGCTCAGGATGGACGGGATGTGGAGAAACAACTTCCTCCGAAAACATCGGGGCAAGACCAAAGTCATTCTCTGAGGTGTGGAAGGGAGGTTGGGAATCCTTTTCTGACTCTGTTTGGGGCAACCCTTCCTGTTCGGCTACGGGAAGGTGATTCTCTTGTTGAATGAAATCAGTTGGGGGAACCTGTACCTCATCTGTTGGATGCTCCTGATGCTGGATAGCAACAGCCTGAAGCACAGAATTCTCCACAACATTCAGCCTGTCCAAGGCCTTGATAATTCCCTGCTCAATCCGTTCCTGATCCTGTTCAAAGCTCACGAGATTTTCCTGGAGCAGTTTGTTCTCCTCCTCCAGCTGGAGGCAGCGTTTGGCCAAAGCCTCCTTCTCCTGATTCAACTGCATTATCTTTGCAACTGCGCTTTCAACCTTTTCTTCTAGCAACTGGATTTGTGACAGGGAAATCATCGTTATGCTCCCAGTGCTTTCTTTGCTTCGGCCACAACAGCCTTGAATGCTACAGGGTCTTCAATGGCCATGTTTGACAGGGCCTTGCGGTTGATAAGGATACCAGCCTTTGTCAATCCCTCGATGAAGCGGGAATAGGAGAGCCCTTCCTCACGAACAGCGGCATTGATACGGGTAATCCACAGGGTCCGCATGTCACCCTTCTTGTCTCTGCGGTCGACATAGGCATGTGTCAGAGCCTTAACCATTGCATCTTTTGCAGCCTTGTAGTTAGTGCTTCTTCTCCCAGTAAATCCCTTTGTCATCTTGAGGATTTTTGCCCGGCGGTTCTTTCTCTTGGATCCGTCTATTGCTCTTGACATTCTCTATCTCCTCGTGTTGTTTTAGCCGTAAGGCAACATCTGTCGGCGGACTTTTGCTGAATCGGCATCGCTCAGAATTCCAGAACTGCGAAGCTGGCGCTTGCGCTTTGCAGTCTTCTTTGTCAAAATGTGGCGAAGATTCATCTTCTTGTACTTAACCTTTCCACTACCGGTGAGCGTAAACCGCTTTGCTGCGGCACGCTTTGTCTTCATCTTGGGCATTTCACATAACCTCGTTATTTTTTTGTCTTGGGACTCAATGTCATGGACATAAAGCGCCCTTCCATTGCAGGCTG
>CAMGSV010000241.1 GCA_946061495.1 uncultured Spirochaetales bacterium
AAAAAAATGATAAAAAAGGCACTTTCAGATTCATCAGAAAATAATGAAAAGTCAAATTCGATTGTTACTTCAATCTGCTTGATTACAGGTGAAGAGGATTCCATTGCTCGTACCCACGTAAAATTATCTGGAATTTGCGAAAAACAAACATCATTTGTTTCTTTCAATAAAGATTCTTTTTTATCATATGGTAAAAAACAATCTTATAATGCTCCTGTATCAATAAAAGCTAATTATGGATATACCAAGGCTTTAAATTATCTTGTAAATAAATCACAAAAAAATAAATCTCACCTTGGTAAAGATACGGTTGTTTTCTGGGCGGAGAAGAAAGAAGCTGAGCCTTTTGAAGATATTTTTTATTCATCATTATTTTCAGGTAAAAATGAAGATAATCCAGATGAAGATGTACATGAAGTAAAAAATCTTTTTGATGCGGTAAACACAGGAAAGTTTGACGCAGACTTTCGCTCGAATTTCTATGTCTTGTGCCTTTCTCCAAATGCAGCCCGTATTGCTGTGCGCTTCTGGGAAATGGGTAAGATTGAAACCTTTGCCAAGCGGATAAAACAGCATTTTGATGATTTTGAAATCACACGACCCAAAGATTCTGTTGAGCATCTGAATCTTTATCAGATTCTTTCTGCAACAGCCTTGGAGCACAAAATGGATAATGTTGCCCCTAATCTTACTGGTGCTGTCATGCAGTCCATATTGAAGGGGCTTCCCTATCCTGTAATCTTGCAGCAGCAGTGCATCCGCCGAATTCGTGCGGAGCAAAAAGTAACACGAGAACGAGCGGCAATTCTAAAGGCTTATTTGATTCGAATAAACAAGGAGGTTTCTGTGGCATTGGACAGAAATGAAAAAAACAAGGGGTATCTCTTGGGGAGGCTGTTCGCAGTCTTCGAGAAGGTTCAGCAGGACACGCATCCTGGACTGAATGCAACAATCGTGGACAGGTTTTATGGGGCTGCTTCCACCAATCCGAGGACGGTATTTGCCCAATTGTCGAGGTTGAATCGTCATCATTTGAGTAGCTATGACAATGCTGCTTTTCGGGTGAATCGTGAGAAAGAAATCGGTGAGATAATGAACCTGATCGACTCATTTCCCGCTCACCTTGATTTGAATGAGCAGTCCTACTTTGCAATCGGTTACTATCATGAGAAGCAGAGCTTCTTTGAGAAAACAAATAAATCTGAAGAAACAGAAGGAGATAATTGATTATGGCTAAGCTTGAGAAGCGGTATGACTTTGTGCTGTACTTTGATGTAAAGGATGGAAATCCCAATGGCGATCCAGATGCAGGAAACCTTCCCCGCATTGATGCGGAGACTGGGCATGGTATTGTTACCGACGTTTGTCTGAAACGTAAGGTTCGCAATTATGTGCAGCTGACAAGGGGAAATGCGGCTGGATATGACATTTTTGTGAAGGAGAAGGCAATTCTCAACAACGAGATTGAGGAGGTTTATGCTGATTTGGGAATTAAAGCCGACTCAAAAAACAAGGCGAAGGGGGACGATGTAGAAAAAGGTCGTGTTGGGATGTGCAAGAAATTCTATGATGTTAGAACTTTTGGTGCTGTGATGAGTACTGGTGCCAATGCGGGACAGGTTCGAGGCCCGGTGCAGCTGACCTTTGCCCGCTCTGTGGAGCCAGTTGTGACCTTTGAGCATAGCATCACCCGAATGGCTGTTGCCACTGCAGAGGAAGCTGAAAAGCAGGGAGGAGACAACAGGACAATGGGGCGAAAATATACCATTCCCTACGGGCTCTACCGGGCTTATGGCTTTGTCTCCCCTCATTTCGCTTCAAGCACGGGATTTTCTGCAGAAGACTTGGATTTGCTCTGGGAAGCGCTGGTGCAGATGTTTGAGTTTGACCGGTCTGCGGCTCGTGGACTGATGACCACCCGGCGGCTTGTGATTTTTGAGCACAATTCCGCCCTTGGCTCAAAACCTGCAGATGAGCTGTTTAGCCGTATAAAGGCAGAACTCACTGGCAATAGTCCTGCAAGGGATTTTACGGACTATACCATTTCCCTTGACGGAAAGCCCCTTTCTGAAACAAAAACAGTTGTGACGCTTTGATGTATCAGGAGCCGGACTACTTGCTGCTTAGCGGGCTTCAGCACTTATGCTTTTGCCCGAGGCAGTGTGCTTTTATACATGTTGAGCAGCTATGGAGCGAGAATTATTTCACGGCTTCTGGGCGGATTCTCCATGAGAAGGTTCACGGTGGCATCGGGGAGTCCCGTCGGTGCATACGCACAGAACGGGACTTGAAGATTGCGTCCCGTAGGCTGGGGGTGACCGGAAAAACAGATGCCGTGGAATTCTATTCCGACGGTACTGTCATTCCAATAGAATACAAGCATGGTAAACCGAAAGAGGATTTCAGTGACGAGGTGCAGCTGTGCGCCCAAGCCATGTGTCTGGAAGAGATGCTGGGTGTACAGATTGATCAAGGAGCCTTGTTCTACTTTAAGGTGCGGAAAAGGATTCCAGTTGATATGTCACCTGAGTTACGGCAGGAAACTATCCGGGTTGCAGAGGAATTCCATGGGCTGATACAAGAAGGAAAGACTCCTGCCGCCCAATATACAAAGAAATGCAACAGCTGTTCGTTCATAGATGTATGCTTTCCTGAATCTGCTGGGAGGAACAAGTCGGTGGAAATATACCTAAAGAGAAGGCTGGTGAACTCTGCGGCACTGGACGAGGAGGATTTCTGATGCAACGATTCCTTAATACCTTATATGTTATGACACAGAAGTCTTATCTTCATAAGAAGGGCGAGACGGTAGAGCTTGTCGTTGATAAGAAGGTGGTTGCGGCAATTCCGCTCATCAATTTAGATAGCATCGTTTGTTTCGGAAATGTTTCTGTCAGTCCGTTCTTGTTGGGGGCTTGTCCTGAGTACAATATCACCGTGAGCTTCCTTTCTGAGTCGGGAAAATACCTTGCCCGTGTGCAAGGGCCGGTGGCCGGCAATGTCCTGTTGCGGAAGGAGCAGTATCGTATCTCTGATGACAAGATTCGTTCTGCACAGGTTGCACAATTCTTTATTGCCGGCAAACTTGCGAATCAGCGGAATGTGCTTCAGCGGGCGATTCGAGATCATGGAGAGAAGATTGATGCTTGTAGGGTGCAGCAAGCTATTGCAATTCTCTCAACTAATTTAAAGAAGATTCCGAAGGAATTCGACTTGGATAGACTCAGGGGATTGGAAGGAGATTCTGCAGAGGCGTATTTTTCCGTTTTTGATGAATTGATTGTATCCCAAAAGGAGGTCTTTTCGTTTTCTGGAAGAAGCAGACGGCCTCCCTTGGACAATGTGAATGCGATGCTTTCATATACCTACACGGTACTTTTCCATGACATGGTCAGTGCGCTGGAGTGTGTCGGTCTTGACCCTGCCGTTGGATTCCTGCACCGTGACAGGCCGGGGAGACTCAGCTTGGCTCTGGATTTGATGGAAGAATTCAGGGCTCCTGTCGCTGACAGGCTTGTCTTGTCGCTGATAAATCGTGG
>CAMGSV010000242.1 GCA_946061495.1 uncultured Spirochaetales bacterium
CAGGTGTTGGTAGACACCATGGAAACATTGGTACGGAATCAGGAGGAAGTAGATGAGCGGTAAGTCAATGAGAACAATTGGAAAGCTCGGAGTGTATCTGGCACTGGTTCTGGCACTGGTGTCCTGTACCAGTGTCCGCAAAGAGAGCTTCGTGAAGCCGGTGGAGGGCCATGTTCTCGGCAAGCTTGTCTTTGGGAAGGAGTCCATTCAGGTGAATATTGACCAGATTTCGGACCAATTGGCCAGAGAACAGGTGTATCAGACCTTGGAGCCTAAGGTCAGGAGTTTCAATCAGCAGCTGTGTACGGAGGATTGGGACCAGTACTCCCTGTCGGACTCAGCTGTTGAGGGCAGGCTGCTGGTGAGAATCAACCAGCGGAGCGTTTGGGATGGCTACTATCAGAAGAATTCCTTGTCCATTACCGGCCAAATCAATTCTGTGACAGATGAGGTGCTGCTGCAGCGGACCGTTCTTGTTACCGGCAAGGACTCCATTCTGCGTGTGCGGGACCAGCACCGTCACGTGGGTGGTCTGGTGGAGCAGCTGATGGAGGAGTGGCTGCAGCTGGCACCGGTGGAGAAAGACCTATGAGGGAGTCTTGTCTTCTGAAGCGCTTCCTTCTCCTGCTGCTTTTGAGTGCCAGCTTCCCCCTTTTCTGTCAGGTGGTGGTGGACTCCCGGGAAACGGCGGTCTCCATTGCTGTGGCCAACTCCAAGGAGCAGTTGTTCCAGCAGCAATTGGCGCAGGAAGAGGTGCGATATGCCAGGCTATCGATACAGCACTTCCTGCCCCAGCTGGGCTTTTCCTACTCGGAGTCTGACAGCGTGAAGGTAGGAATGGCTGACAGCAGGACCAAGAGCCTCCAGCTGACGGTGAGCCAGCTTGTTTTTGACGGCGGGCAGGGGTGGAACCACTATCAGGTGGGGAATCTGTCCAGCAGATACCGCTACCAACAGGCCGTGCAATTGCTGGATGAGTTCAAGGGGAGGGTGCTGGAGTGTTATCAAAGGATTTTGCTGCAGCAGCAGGTGGTGGACATAAAAAAAAGATTGACGGAGGTCGGGTTGGCACGACTGAAGATTATCGGTGAGGAGCTGGTTCTGGGACTGGTGCGAGAAATTGATTATCTGGACTATGAGGTTTCCTGCCGTCGGTTGGCCCAGGAGGAGCGGCTGGCTGGAGAGGAATTGGCACGACAGCTGGTGGCCTTTCGCCAGCTGTTGGGATTGGATCAGCGGCTGCAGGTGGTGGTGGTCCCGGAGACAATACATGAGGATGAATTGCAGGAGGTAGTGTGTGATTCCCCTGAGAAAAAGAACATTCCACGGCAGCTTGCTCCCTACCTGCAAGAGCTTTTGATGATGTCCTTGAGCCACAACCCCGCACTCAAGCTCCAGCAGCTGGAATATTCAGCACAGGTACAGCAGGAGCAGCTGGGGAAACGGTGGTATCTGCCCAACCTGACGCTGGAGGGGAGCCTCAGTCTTTCCGGTACAGAATTTCCCCTGCGGGAACCCGACTTTTCCCTGAGGCTGAAGATGAGCTTTGACCGAAATCCTTTTCTACCTCTTTCCAACACCACCTCCATGAGCTTTGACAAGGAGCGCCTGCGGAGCCTGGGGAATTCAGTTTCTGTCACAGTGAATCCCAATGTGACCTATTTTTCCCAGCAACGACTCAGCTCCATTCGCCTTTTGCAGCAGCAGCTTTCCCTTGCAACTTCTCGTGAACAGCTGGAGCAGAGTGTGAGAGAGCTGGTGTTGGAATATGACAACCACGTGGAAAGCGTGTCCTTTGCAAGAGAGAGCCTGGAGATACAGCGCCGCAAGGTGGCCATTGGGCAGCAACAGCTGGAAAACGGGGAAATGACGGAAATGGATTATCTACAATGGCTGGTGGAGCTTTCTACCATGGAAATTCAGCTGGTGGAATTGGAGTCTGCCATGGATACCTTGCTGTGGACAGTGGAGTTGGCGGCAGGAATTGCACCGGGAGGTATCAATGAAGTTCTTTTCAATTAGAAGAAAAAGAGAACAAGGACGGAGACTGAGCCGTTCTGTGGCGCTTTCCACTGGGGTTGTGGTGGTAGTTATGCTTGTGGCCCTCCTGTTGGCAGGTTTTACCTCGGAGGGCAGGGAACAGGTGCTGCAGCCGCAGCAGGAAGCGGTGATGAAGGTGCAGACAGCGAAGGTGGTGGTATCGAAGCTTCTGCAGGATCTTAATAGCTTTGGAACCATTTCCTACAGCAAGAAGAACGATGTGACACTCCAGGTGGAGGGGGTACTGCAGCAGCTTCTGGTGAAAGAGGGTGACAAGGTGGTGCGAGGACAGATTCTGGCGCGGTTGGAGAACATCCAATTGGAAATCCAACGTCAGCAGGGGGAAAACGCGGTCAATTCTGCCTTGGCAGGACTGGAGGTGGCAACAACACGACTGCAGGAAGGGCGGCTCATGGTGGAATCCAGTCTGCTGGACTTGGAAAAGCTGGAGCTCCAGATGATCCAGCAGCAATTGGAGCTGGAGGAAGCCCGCATGGAGCTTGAAAAACAGGAGAAGCTGCTGGAATTGGGTGGTGTTACTGCCGCCGCCTACAGAAGCCAGCAGGTGGCCTTGGAGGGGCTGGAAGCCAGCTACAAGATGGCGTTGAAGGAGTACCAGTCCCGGTCCCTAGGCTTCCGTGATCAGGATTTGGTGGAGCAGGGCATTGTACCAGACTCCGACCCGACCCGGCGGCGGCTCCAGCTGGTGGAGCTGAACACGAGAACCCTTGTGGCAGAATTGGACAGTGCCCAGGCTGCGGTGGAGGGTGCCCAGAAAAACCTCAGCTCTCTCAATGAGCTGATTTCCCACCTGGTCATCCGTTCCCCCAGGGACGGGGTGGTGGCCGCCCGATATTTTGAGGAAGGGGAATTTCTCCCGGAAAAGGAGAAGCTTTTCACCATCATAGACGTGAGCCAGGTTCATGCCGTCTTTTCCATCCAGGAACAGGACATCAGCTGCTTTACCATCGGTTCTCCCGTGGAGGTGGAGATTCCGGCCCTGGGTATCAGCGTCAATGCACCAGTACAGGAAATATCCTCCATGGCGGATCCTCAAAGTGGCAACTTTACCTTGAAGTCTTACATTGAAAACAAGCAGGACAACATCAAGCCTGGAATGTTTGTTAAATGCCGCATTCCCCGGGAATCAGTCTATCACCCCAGCATTCCGGAATCGGCCCTCCTTTCGTCGGTGAGCCTGACAACGGCAGCCTTCCCAGCATCGACCTCGAATCTTCCAGGGGAGTTACTCACGGAAGAAACAGGACAGGTTTTTGTGGTCCATCAAGGACGAGCCATCAAGAAGGAGGTGCAGCTGGCGGGGAGGGCAGATGGAATACTGTGGATCTCCCAGGGACTGGAGGAGGGTGAGGTGGTGGTGAACAATCCTTCACCATTTTTGAAGGAGGGCCAGCATGTGGAACA
>CAMGSV010000243.1 GCA_946061495.1 uncultured Spirochaetales bacterium
AAAGGCGCCGCCCATTTTTCATGAGAAAAAAAAATGCGGACCGGACTCCCGTCCCTCCATTTTTTTCAAAATAAACCACCGAGGCAGCATCCCTTCGGAAACTCCGCGGTAAATCCTACCGAAAAATGTTATCCTTCCAGCAGTTGTCCCAGCATGGTGTCCAGCATAATCAGACAGCGGGGCACATGGAAGGGCCCCTTGAAGGTACTCCCCTTGGTGGAGGGCATGGTGGGCTTGCCATCACGGCGCAGATACCCATACCACTCTCCGTACTCAGGGTCACAGAAATACTCCTTGCAGTACTCCACCACCTTGTTGAACCAGTCCAAGTACTCCTGCCGACCAGTATCACGATAAATCATGAGGCTGGCAATGAGCATCTCGTTGTGGGGCCACCACAGCTTCATGTCGTGCTCGTATGCCTCCGGAGGATTGCCCAGACAGTCGGTGAAGTACAGGAGGCCCTGGTACTCAGGATCCCAGCCACCCTTGGCCGCCCAGTCAAAGATGGTGACAGCCTTGTCATGGATGGCCGTACCCTCCGCACCACCCAGATGATTGGCGTACTCCATCAGGAACCAGCTGCATTCGATGTCGTGGCCGGGATTCACCACACGGCCCGCCGTCACATCCTTCCAGAACTCTCCGTTGCGACCCACCGTCTCCAGTGTGCACTGCAAGTCCTCCCGCATATGGTACGTGAAGATGGCGTTCACACACTCGGCGGCGTGCCTGTCGTATTCGGCGGCATTGTCGGGATCGGTACGGCGCATGACGCTGGTGATGTTCAAGAAGATCATGGGCTCACCCAGTCCCCTTCCCTGGCGGGTCTCTGGCTCCACCTTTGGCCCCATTCCCGTGGGATCGGCAATCAGGCCGTTGTTCAGCTCATAAATCATCCTGTAGGCACGGCGGGCACGCTCAAGATGCTCCTTCTCACCAGTGACGCCGTAGTACTCCGCATTGGCGATGGCATAGAATCCCTCGCTGAAGCAATAACGGCGCTGGCGCAGGGGCTTTCCATCCTCAGTCACCTGAAAATAGAGGCGGCCGCCAGCCTTATGGTTGATGCAGTGGTCCTCCAGAAAGTCCAAGCAGCTCTTGGCAGCCTCCAGCCACTCAGGACGCTTGCCATACACACTGCACAGATAGGAGAAGGTCCAGGCACAACGCCCCTGCATCCACACACTCTTGTCGGTGGAATAGAGGCGACCAGTGCGATCCAGGCAGGTGTACACACCACCATGCTTCCGGTCGATTCCGTTCTTGAGCCAGAAGTCAACGCAGGCATCCAGCTCGGCTCTCACCCAGTCACGGGTGGCCTTCAAGTCAGTCTTGTCCATAGCAGCTCCTACCTCACCCTGCTGCAGAAATCTACAGCCGCATCAATCATGGAGCGACACTTTTCGACAGTGTCCATATCTTGGGGAATCAGGTTGGCCAGAGGCTTCCGCACGCCGCCGCAGTCAACGCCATCCCGCAGGGCGATGATCTTCTTCTCCACCGCATACATGTTGCCGTGGCAGCTGCACATGGCGGCGATGATGTCGTTGGCCATGTACTGGATTTCCTGGGCCTCGCCAATGCGGCCAGCCCTTACCAGTCGTTCCATGGTGAGGTACAGCTCAGGCATCACGCCGTAGGTACCGCCGATGCCGCCATCGGCACCAATGGCCAGGCCACCCACCAGCTGCTCGTCGGGCCCGTTGAACACCACATAGTCCTTTCCGCCGGCCGCCTTGAACATCTGGATGTCCTGGATGGGCATGGAGGAATTCTTCACTCCGATGACCCGCTCGTTCTCCATCATCTTGCGGAACAGGGGAACCGTCAGGGCAACTCCCGCCAGCTGGGGGATGTTGTAGATGACAAAATCCGTGTTGGGGGCGGCGGAGGAAATGTCATTCCAGTACTGGGCAATGGCATGGTCCGGCAGCCGGAAATAGATGGGGGGAATGGCGGCAATGGCATCCACGCCCAGACTTTCCGCATGGGCGGCCAGCTCCATGCTGTCGGCAGTATTGTTGCAGGCCACGTGGGCAATCACCGTCAGCTTTCCCTTGGCATGTTTGCCGCTGGCAACGGCCATCACATTTTCCAAGGTGATTTTCCGCTCTTCCTTTCCCTGATAGATACACTCGCCGGAGGAACCGCACACATACAATCCTTTTACACCCTTGTCAATCATCAATTGGGTGAGAGCACGGGTCCTCTCAGGAGAGATGGAACCGTCATCAGCATAACAGGCATAGAAGGCAGGGATGATTCCCTGATATTTCATCAAATCGCTCATATTCATCAACCTTTGACAGCACCCATGGTGATGCCCTTTGTAAAGTATTTCTGGAAAATCAAGAACACAATGATAATGGGCAGTGAAGCCAGGGCGGCTCCCGCCATCAGCAGGCCATAGTCCGTGGAGCTTTCGCCCTGCATGGTGGCGATACCCAAGGAAATGGTGAGGTTCTTGTTTGAGGTCAACATAATCAACTGCATGAAATAATCGTTCCATGAGTTGATGAAGGTGAAGATAGCGCAGGCACCAACACCGGGCTTGATCATGGGGAACATGACGTCGGTAAAGGTTCTCCACTCGCTTGCACCGTCAATGCGGCAGGCCTCCACCATCTCCGTGGGAATTCCCTCAGCAAACTGCTTCACCAAGAAGACACCGAAGGGCCATCCCACGATGGGGAAAATTGCCGCCCACAAGCTGTCGTAGAGTCCCAGGGCAGACATCTCCCGCAGCAGGGGAATCAGGATAACCTGCTTGGGCAGGGCCATGGCACAGACTACCAGGGTGAAGATGAGGGTGCGACCAACAAACCGCTTCTTGGCCAGCACATAGCCCGCCATAGCGGAGGTGATGCAGGTCAGCAGCATGGAGGCCACCGACATGAACACCGTGTTCAAAAGCCAGCGGATAGCAGCAGGAACGGTGGGGCCGTCCAGCCCAAAAATGGTGAACAGGGGAGCGGCACGCTTGCCCATAAGGCGGGCGAAGTTGTCCAGAATCCACTGGGAGGGAATCCACACGGGAACGGTGGCGTTGATTTCCCTACCGGTCTTGAAGGCACCAGTAATAATCCAGTACAGAGGAAAAGTGAACAGAATTCCGATGATGATGATGACCGCATAGGAAAGGTAGTTCCACCGGCTGGTATTCAGACTTTTCTTCATCAAGTTCGATTGATTAGCCATGACTTCCTCCTACTTTTCCTGTCCCAGCTTGAACTGGATGGCGGACAATACGGCGATGATGATAGCCAGGATGACACCCATGGCGTTGCCGTATCCATACTTGAACAGCTTGAAAGCGTTGTAGTAGATGTAGTACATGATGGTCATGGTGGAGTTGCTGGGGCCACCAAGGGTCAGTAGCTGAATCAGGGCGAAGCACTGGAAGGAGTTGATGGTGGTGATGACCAGGATGTACAGAGTGGTGG
>CAMGSV010000244.1 GCA_946061495.1 uncultured Spirochaetales bacterium
TGGGAAGAACCTGCAGAGAATCCTGTTGTGGTTCTTGTTGGTCTTCCGCTCATATGCAGTGTACGGGGGGGGGGGTGAAAAAAAAAGTGAGATTGGAAGCTCCATCTCACCTTTTTCGTGTCAGCAGGGTGTTACCGTTCCCCGTAGTTGGCTTCCACCCAGCTGCGGTACTCTCCGCTGCGGATGCGCTGGATCCAGGCCTGATGGCTCAGGTTCCACTTGACGGTGGCGGCCAGTCCCTCCTCAAAGGTCATCTTCCGCTGCCAGCCCAGCTCCTCCTTGATCTTTGTGCAGTCGATGGCGTAGCGGCGGTCGTGGCCGGGTCGGTCCTTCACGTAGGTGATGGTCTCCCGGATTGCTTCGGCAGGTTTCCCCAGCTCCTGGGCCGCCAACTCAATGAGCTTGTCCAGCAGCTTGATGTTTTCCCACTCGTTCTCGCCGCCGATGTTGTATTTTTCGCCCACACGTCCCTGGCGCATGATGTGCAGCACCGCCCGGTTGTGGTCCTCCACGTAGATCCAGTCCCGGATGTTCTTGCCATCGCCGTAGACTGGCAGGTGCTTTCCCTCGCTCATGTTCAGGATCATCAGGGGCAGGAGCTTCTCCGGGAACTGGTAGGGGCCGTAGTTGTTGGTGCAGTTGGAGAGTGTCACCGGCAGGCCGTAGGTGTGGAAGTAGGCCATAGCCAGGTGGTCGCTGGAGGCCTTGCTGGCGGAGTAGGGGCTGCGGGGGTCGTAGGGGGTGGTCTCCACAAAGTAGCCGGTCTCTCCCAGGGAGCCGTACACCTCGTCGGTGGACACGTGGTGGAACAGGACTCCCTCCTGGAATCCATCTTCCGTCTTCCAGAAGGTGCGGGCGGCGTCCAGCAGGGTGTAGGTTCCCATCACATTGGTGCGGACAAAGGCCTCCGGCCCCAAGATGGAGCGATCCACGTGGCTTTCCGCCGCAAAGTGGACGATGGTGTCCACCTGGTATTTTCTCAGGATTGCGTCGATGGCAGCCCGGTCGCAGATGTCAACCTGCTCAAAGAAGTAGCGGCGGCTGGATTCAGGGCAGCCGGCACCGTACTGTTCCTCGATGTCCGCCAGGTTCTCCCGGTTGCCTGCGTAGGTGAGGCAGTCCACGTTCACCACGGTGCCGCCAAAGTTCGCATCGGTGAAGGCCGGGTTCCCGGAGGTGGACATGCCGAAAAGATAATGGATGAAATTGCTGCCGATGAAGCCGGCGCCCCCTGTCACCAAGATATTCTGTAATTTTCTTGTGGTCATCGTGTTCTCCTTCGCTGATTCCAGCTGAATTGATTGTGCTGCCAGTCTTGCTGGCGAGTTGTTCCTTACTGTGGCATTTCCTTGAAGAAGGGGCTGCTCATGAAGGCCCGCAAACTTTCCTGCCAGCTGGGAATGGTCTGCTGCAAGGCCCGCTTGAGCTTTGCCTTTGAGAGGACGGAGTAGGCTGGTCGTTCCACCGCCGCCCCGAATTCTGCCGTGGTGCAGGGGGTCACCTCGCAGTCCTTAGTGATGATGCCCTTTTCCCGTCCAATCCGGTAGATTTCTTGGGCGAACCCAAACCAGGAGGTCTCCCCCTCGCCGGTGCAGTGGTAGATGCCTGATGGGATGGGAGTGGGGGTCTTCCCGTCAAATCTCGCCGTGGCCTGACTGCTCGTGATGGTGTGGATGATGTAGCGGGCCAAGTCCATGGTGCAGGTGGGGCTGCCCAACTGGTCGTCCACCACGGAGATGCGGTCACGGCTGTTCATGAGGCTCACCATGGTGTAGACGAAATTCCTCCCCCGTGGGCCATAGAGCCAGGCGGTGCGGAAGAGGTGGGCGTCTGGGTGGGCCTCCAGCACCAGTCGTTCCCCTTGGGCCTTCGTCTTGCCGTAGACTCCTAGGGGGGCGATGGGCATGGTTTCCGTGTAGGGAGTCCTTCCGGTGCCGTCAAACACGTAGTCGGTGGAAATGTGGATCATTCCTGCACCGATGGCTCGGGCTGTGGCGGCGATGTTTCCTGCACCGGTGGCGTTGAGCCGCTCAGCCAGCTCCTGCTCCGTCTCCGCCTTCTCCACGGCGGTGTAGGCGGCGCAGTTCACCACCCAGGTGATGCCGGGATTGCCGGCGGCAAAGGCCTCCAGCTCCTGCCGGTTGGTAATGTCCACGTTGCGGTCGGTTCCCACAAAGGCGAGGTCTGCCTCCTCCAGCTGACGGGCAATTTCGCTGCCAAGCATTCCCTTGCTGCCGATAAGCCAAATCATTGCGTCTCCTTGTCTCTCTAAAGTTATCTCACTCCCCAATCCATCTTCCGTCTATGTCAAAGTACCTGCCTGCAAGCTGAAAGGCTTGATGTCTCGTGTCCTTTTCGGAAAGCTGGAATTCCTGTACTCCGTCAAGTCCGGCCGCTTTCACCGCCGCCTGCCAGTCAATGCCGATGGCGGGGTCGTTCCACATGAGGCCACCCTCATCCTCAGGATGATAGAAGTCGGTGCACTTGTAGGCGAAGAGTGCCGTCTCGCTCAGTACGGCAAAGCCGTGGGCAAAGCCTTCCGGGATGTAGAACTGGTTCTGCTTTTCGGCGGAAAGCACCACCCCGTGCCATTTGCCGAAGGTGGCCGAGCCAGCCCTCAGGTCCACCGCCACATCGTAGACGGTTCCCGCCATGGCCCGCACCAGTTTGCCCTGGGGGTGCCGCTTCTGGAAGTGGAGCCCCCGCAGAACACCACGGGATGACAGGGACTGGTTGTCCTGCACAAAGGTCATGGCAAGTCCTGCCTCGGCAAATTCCTTCTGGCTGTAGGTCTCAAGGAAATATCCCCGCTGGTCTCCAAAAACCTTGGGCTGAATCTCATACAATCCCTTGATGGGACATTCGGTGATGGAAAAGGGCACGGCTCCTCCTACTTCTTCTGGTTCAAAATCAATGCTGCGATGGCCCCAGGAATCCAGCCGGCGCAGGTCAAAAGCAGCACCAGCAGAATGGAACCACAGCCCTTGTCCAGTACGGCCAGGGGCGGAAAGATGATGCAGAGAATGACTCTTCCTAAACTCATGATGTGCTCCTTTGGGGGATGGATTACTGCAAAGCCTTTGTTGTGATTACAGGACACGGGCTGCATCCTAGCTCATGCAAAATGGACATGAGCGCTTTTGCCCGTACATTTTCGGCCTTGCCGGTACGAATCTGCTGGACAGTGGAGGGAGAAACTCCAGCACGGGAGGCAAGTTCCCGTACACTGAGATTGGAGTGCTCCATCTGCTGACATAGAAATTTAGATATGAGGAATTCCTCGTATCCTTTTTCAAACTCTGCTTTCCACTGCTCATTCTCCATCATGCGCTCAAATGTAGACGTACTCATAATAGC
>CAMGSV010000245.1 GCA_946061495.1 uncultured Spirochaetales bacterium
CAATCCAACAGAGCCGAAAGCTCCGTGGCGGAAATGCCAGCAAAGAGGGGACAGCGGGACAGGACGGGATGGCTCATAGGTACACCAGATTGCCTACAGGTCGTCCATAAGGGCGGTGGACTTTGCGTAGGCAGTTGACCGTGCCTCGAAGAAGTCGGTCTTGACCATGTTTGCGTTTGAGTAGGCGGAGACCCATGCCATGTCCTCCGGCTCCTTGTCGTGGCCGGGATACAGCGGCTCGAACTCCAGGTTCATCCACCGCAGGTTCCCCAGATAGCTGATGTAGTCCTCCACCATCTTTGAGGTTAGGCCGGGAATCTTGTCTCCGATGACATATTTTCCCCACTCGATTTCCTGCCGCACGCCCTCCTTCATCATGTCCGCATAGACGGCCACCTTGTCTGGGGTGAACAGGTAGGGCTCCTCCTTCTTGAGTTCCAGGATGATGTTCTTGAACAGCCACAGGTGGGTGTTCTCGTCACGGTTGATGTAGCGGATTTCCTGGGCGGAGCCCGGCATCTTGCCGTTGCGGGCCAGATTGTAGAAGAACATGAAGCCTGAGTAGAAGTAGATTCCCTCAAGGATGTAGTTGGCAATGAGCACCTTCATGAAGTGGAACAGGTCACGGTTGGTCTGGAAGTCGTTGTAGCAGTTTCCGATGAAGGTGTTCCGCCGCAAAAGATGCTCGTCGGTGCGCCACTGGTAGAGGATGTCGTTCCTTTGCTCGGGAGAGCAGATGGTGTCCAGCATGTAGGAGTAGGACTGGGAGTGGACGGCCTCCTGAAAGGTCTGGATGTTCAGGCACAAGTTCACCTCGTTGGCGGTGACGTACTCCGATACGTTGGGCAGGTTGGCCGTCTGAATAGAATCCAAGAACACCAGGAAGGAGAGAATCTTGTCGTAGGCGGTTCGCTCCTCCGCCGACAGCTTTGGGTAGTCCTTGGTGTCCTGTGCCAGGTTGATTTCCTCTGGAATCCAGAAGTTGTTCATGGCCTGCCGATACCAGCCGGAGACCCACTGGTATTTCATGTTGTTGAAGTCGTTGAGGTTGGTGGTGTTTCCTCCCACCATCCGACGAAGCCGTATGTCAATATCACCGTTGGGATTGAAAAGAGGTCTTTTGGTAAGGCTCATGGTCGCTCCTAAAAAAAATTCCCGGCCTCTATGAACGAACGGGAACGGATACATTGATTCTATATGATTTTTTCAAGCCATTCAAGTAAGAGCGATGGATTTGAATGGAATGGAACGGCACCGCATTTTCCCGTCCCATTCCCATCACAGCCTTATGAGCTACAGCTCTCGCACTCCTCCACCTCAAGGGACTTGGAGCGGACGTAGTACACGGTCTTCACCCCGCTCTCCCATGCCAGCAGGTACAGGTCGAGCACCTGGCGCATGGTGAACTCGTTGGTGATGTACAGGTTCATGCTCTGGGCCTGGTCGATGTGGCGCTGGCGGACTCCGCAGGAGCGTACCGACCAGCTCTGGTCAATCTCGTGGGCGCTCTTGTAGTACCACCAGGTGTCCGGCGACAGGTCGGGGGCGGTGCGGGTGAGCATGTAGCCCTTCTTCTCCTCCAGGAACCACCGCTTCATCACCGGGTCGATTCCCGGCGTGGTGCCGGAGATGATGCTGGTGGAGGAGGTGGGGGCGATGGCCAGCAGATAGCTGTTCCGCATCCCCTGGTCGTGCACCTTCTTGGCCAGCTCCTTCCACTCCGGGGAATTGTAGTTGCGCTTGGCGAAGTACACTCCGGTGTCCCAGTCGGAGCCTGCGAAATGCCGGTAGCTGCCCTTCTCCGCCGCTATGTCCGAGCTGGCCTCGATGGCGGCGAAGTTGATGGCCTCGAACACCTCGTCGGCGAAGTCCAGGTGCTCCTGGCTCTCCCACTTGATGAAGCTCTTGGCCAGAAGGTGGTGCCAGCCGCTGGCCCCCAGTCCCACCGCCCGGTATGAGGTGCTCATCAGCTCGGCGTAGGGCAGCGGGAAGAAGTTCAGGTCAATCACATTGTCCAGGGCTCGGATGGCGGTCCGCACCACGCTGGCAAGGTACTCCTTGTTCCGCACCGGAATGTGGCCCAAGCTCAGGGAGGCCAGGTTGCACACCACGAAGTTCCCCGGTCTGGTCTTCGTCACCACCACGGGCTCTCCGTCCTCCGTCTCCACCGTTGTGGAGATGTGGCTCACCCCCCGCATGTTCTGGGCAATCTCAGTGCAGAGGTTGGAGCAGTATATCATGCCAGTGTGGGGGTTGGGGTTGGCCCGGTTCACCGTGTCGCGGTTGAAGGCGAAGGGGGTTCCCGTCTCCACGGCTGACTTGAGAATCAGCCGCACAATGTCCTTCAGCAGCACGGCCCGCTTGGAGATGCGGTTGTCGTGGATGCAGTCCATGTACCGCCGCTCCCACTCCTCTCCCCAGAAGTCCTCAAGATGATATCCTTTCACATTGAAGATTTCGTGGGGACACATGAGGTACCAGTCCTGGTTCAAGTCCTCCCTGGCCATCCTCCAGAACAGGTCGGGATAGCAGATGCCGGGGAACACGTCGTGGGCCTTCATGCGGTCGTCTCCATTGTTGGTGCGCAGGGCCAGAAAGTCCAGCAGGTCCTTGTGCCACACGTCCAGGTAGACGGCCACCGCCCCAGTTCGGACGCCCAGCTGGTCCACCGCCACGGCGGTGTCGTTCACCAGCCGTATCCAGCGGATGATGCCCCCGGCGGCGCCCTCGAAGCCACGGATGGAGGATCCGGTGGAGCGCACCTTGCCGAAATACATTCCCATGCCGCCGCCGAACTTGGACACCTTGGCGAAGTTGTCGATGGAGCGGTAGATGCCGTCCAGGCTGTCGGGCACAATGTCGATGAAGCAGGATGAGAGCTGGTGGTAGGGCTTGCGGGCGTTTGCCAGGGTTGGGGTGGCCATGGTCACCTCCATCTTGGAGAGCATGTCGTAGAACCGCCGCACCCAGCCCATGCGGTCGTTCTTCTCCTTCATGGCAAGGTGGAGGGAGATTCCCAGGAACATCTCCTGGGGGGTCTCCATGGGGATGTGCTTGCGGGTGCGGATGACGTACCGCTTCAGCAGCAGGTCAAGGGCGGAGAAGGTCAGGAGGTGGTCCCGCTCGCTCTGGATGAAGGACTCCGCCTCCACAATCTCCGCCTTGGAGTAGGCGTGGAGGATGTAGTCGCCGTAAAGCCCCTCCTCCACCAGATACTCCATCTTGTCGTAGAATCCATGGATGCCCAGCTGGGCCATGTCCTGACGCAGCTTCTCCTGGAAGGAATGGTTCAAAAGGCGCCCGGCGATGATCTCACACTTGGGGGCCTCCGGGCTCACC
>CAMGSV010000246.1 GCA_946061495.1 uncultured Spirochaetales bacterium
GTTCTCCTCAAATGTGCCTCCTTTAGTTTACTTTATGTAAATTATAGAATATTTTCAGTCATTTTGTCAATTATGTATTTACTTTTTGTAAACTTTACTGTATACTAAAAATCAAGTTGAGGAATAAATGAAGGAAATTTTGAAGTATCTCAGGCAATTGCATTCTTTTACCCAAGAGGAAGTTGCCCAGCGGATAGGGCTTTCACGCCAGTCATACATCAAGTATGAGCGGGGAGTTCTACAGCCCAACGGGAAGGTGGTGGCACGGCTGGCGGAGCTGTACCGGGTGCCGGAGGATTTCATCTATAAGAATGAGGTTCCCCTGCTCCACCCCCTCGGCCATTCCCAGGAGCCAGAAGGGCAAGTTCAGCACGAGGCGGTGGTCTACCACATCGACCCGAAGTATGGCCAGTGCATGGTGGCGGATTCTGGCTCCTTGCCACCGACCTCCCCGCAGACTTCCACCCAGACTGGAGGGAAGGAGCCTCGGACCTACGAGGGATACTTCGACGGAACCGCTGTCCGGGTGTTGACAGATGAGGTTTTCCCCACAGGAAAGAGATTCAAGCTGGTTGAAATCAGTGATGGCGGGGAAGAAGAGGCTGAACAAAGGAGGAGGGCGTGGGAAACGATTCAACAGATCATCGGGGAGAGAGCACCCTACCATAAATCTCCTGATGACGATCCTTTCTATAAGGAGGAGCTTTACGAAGCTCTGGAGGAAAAATATGGTTCTCATGGTTGATGCGAATGTTGTTTTGGATGTCTTTCTCAGGCGTGACCCCTTTTTTTTAGATTCTCTGAAGGTGCTTGCTGTATGTGGAGATGGAAAGGCCCAAGGCATTCTGGCTCCCCATTCCGTTACCAATATATGGTATATTTTACGGAAGGAGTACAGTCAGGAACGGCGACGGGAGCTGCTGCTGGCCCTGTTGGTCTGTTTTGATGTGGTCTCACTGGATAAAGAAAAACTGGTTCATGGCCTTTGCCGTAGGGATTTCCTTGATTTTGAGGATTGCCTCCAGGAGGAGTGCGCCTGCTCTGTCAGCGCCGATTATATCGTCACCAGAGACAAGGGTGACTACACTGCTTCCAGAACAAAGGTGCTTTCACCAGAGGAATTGGTAAAGGTTCTGGGATTGTAGGGTGGAACGAGACAAAAGCCCCAAGCCTCTACGGAAGGTGGCCTTAGGGCTTTCTTGCAACTGGTTACAATGGAATGTCTTTGAGTGCCTACAGATTCCCGGACTCTGCCGCTCCTGGCAGTCCAATGTCCTTGCGATAGAAGATGCCGTCAAAGTCAACCTGCCCCAGCAGGGCGTAGGCTGCGTTCCAAGCCTCTTGGAAGGTGTCGCCATATGCAGCTGTGGCAAGAACACGGCCACCGCTGGTTACCAGTTGCTTGGAGTCTCCATTGGAAGAGCGCCGATCGAGGGTTGCACCTGCAATGAATATCTTTCCACTCTCTACCTGCTGGGGCATGGAAATTTTCATTCCCTTCTTGTATGCCTCTGGATATCCTCTAGAAACAGCCACTGGTACGCAGACAAATCCCTTCTTCCATTGGAAATCAAAGTCCTTCAATGTTCCATGGGTGATGGCATGGCACATTTGGGCAAAGTCAAAGTCCATGAGAGGGAGCACGGCTTGGGTTTCTGGGTCTCCCAGCCGCACATTGTATTCCAGTAGCTTGGGTCCCTGGGCGGTGAGCATAAGGCCAAAGAATATAAAGCCTCGGTAATCCATCCCTTCGGCAATCATACCCTGAAGGGTCGGTTGAAGGATGGTCTTTTGGAATGCTTCCATCTGCTCAGGAGTAACGTCAGCCACGGGGGCTACAGCGCCCATGCCACCAGTATTGGGGCCCTTTGCTCCATCCAGCAGCCGTTTGTGGTCTCGGGCAGTGACAAAGGGAACGATAGTGGCCTTGCCTGCCTGAGCCAACTGGGGAGTTACCGAAACGGCTGCCAAGATAGATATTTCTACACCTTGGAGATATTCCTCCAGAACAAGCTTTGTACCAGCTTGACCGAGGGTCTTTTGGTTCATGAATTTATGGATGGCATCGATGGCTTCCTTTTCGGTGGCTGCCACCACAACACCCTTTCCTGCAGCAGGGCCATCTGCCTTCACTACAATGGGGGCCCCTTTTTCCTGCACGTATGCTCGGGCAGAAACCTCATCGGTAAAGGTTTTGCTATCTCCACAGGCTACACCGTGCTTCTGCATGAAGGCCTTGGCCAAATCCTTGCTGGCCTCTAGGGCTGCTCCTTGTGATGTAGGACCAACTACGGGGATATTTGCATTCCACAGTAAGTCTGCAACACCATTTGCCAAAGGATTCTCTGGACCCACCACTGCCAGGTCGCATTTTTCCTCCAAGGCAATGGCAACGCAGGCATCCTCAAAACCCATGCGCTGGGTATTTGGGATGGATGCAGGATCGAGGTTGCGGCATTTTGGCTCAAGGGCCGTGCCACCATTTCCCGGCACACAAATAATTTCTGTTACAGAGGGACTCTTTGCCAGAGCCCAGCAGATGGCGTGCTCCCGCCCGCCGGAACCGATTACAAGTGCTTTCATGACGTTATCTTAGCAGGGAAGGGGCAGTTTTTCAACAGGAAACCTGTAGCCGCTTTATGATTGCCGTTGCCACTGCCTCTCCGTCCATGGCGGAGGAGACGATTCCACCAGAGTAGCCCGCTCCCTCACCAGCCGGATACAAGCCCGCTGCTGCCACGCATTCCAGTGTCTGCGGGTCTCTGAGAATGCGGGTGGGAGTGGAGGTACGGGTTTCCGAGGCGATGAGGACCGCCTGAGGGCAGACAAAGCCCCGCATCTTCTTGTTGAAGTCCATGAAGGCAGTCTGGAGCCGTTGGGCTATGTAGGGTGGAAGCCACTGGTCCAGTCGTGAGGGAACCAGTCCCGGCGTATAGGTGGAGCGAGGAAACTGCTGTGTGTCCCGTCCGGCCAGGAAATCTGTCAGCAGCTGGGCGGGGGCCTGTTGACCATTGCCGTGAGCCTTGGTGAGTATCTCCAACAGGGTGCGCAGGTATAATCCACGGCTTCTGCAGGGATGAGTGCTGGAGATTCCAGCTGGATCGAGGCCACAGGCGGCCAGACTTTCCGCCAGATTGATGTCTGTTTCCTTGAGCTTTTCCTCCAGCTGACTGATGAGTAGCTCAAAGTCCTCCGGCTGGATTTCCACCACGATTGCAGCATTACTCCAGCGGCCACCTCGGCTGGAGGGCGACATGCCGTTCACCACCAGTCCCTCCTGGCAGCTGGCGGAAGG
>CAMGSV010000247.1 GCA_946061495.1 uncultured Spirochaetales bacterium
GCATAGAGCACCAGCGTATCATCCTTGTACAGGGCCAGGCCACCGGCCGCCTCGCCACAGTGGGTTGAGTAGCAGTTGCTGGAATAGCTTCCCTCCAGAGGAATGTCAGCCTCGGCAAACAGGAGCTCAGCATCACCTCCATCGGAAAGGGTACGGCAGGCAATAATATCCTGAGGTTCCAGCACCTCCGTTGACAAGGAGCGCTCCTCCACCTTATGGAAGCGGATCACCACCTCATTTACCAGCTGCTGCAAATATATCTTGTCAGGTCCCACCAGTATTCCCAGCGGCTCTCCTTGGTAGGACACCGTCTCATCAGCCAGCAGGGGGATGGTGGTTCCAAGAATGGAAATGGTCTTGCTGCCGGGAATATCCTTCGCCGTGTAGAGGAAGTAGCCTTCCGGGAGATGGGGATGGGTAATGGAACGAATTCGGCCCATGGACAAGGGGCTGCGAATCAAAACCGCATAAACGAGTCCCTCCGGCTTCAGGTCGGAAAAGAAGGAGGAGGCGAAGTTTACCAGCTGTCTTCCCGGTGGCTTCCGTCTAGTTGCCATAATGAGCCTCTCCTATCTTCACAACGGTATCGATGACCCGCTGCACCATCTCCTGGCTCATGCCCGGCCAGAATGGCAGGGAAATGCTGGTCTCAAACCGATTCTGGGCCTGGGGATAGTCGGCGGCATCCAGCTGGAAGGCGTTCCTCAGATAACTCAGGCGGAAATGGGGAATAAAGTGCATGGAAATACCCAAGCCCGCCTCCTGCAGCTTCTGGGAAAACTCGTTTCGAGAAATGGTGAGTTTGCTAGGAACAATCCGCAGAATGTACAGGTGCCAGGCATTGCCATCGCCGTCGGGAGGCAGCTGGAGGAAGTCATAACCGGCAAAGGCCTCGTTATAACGGCGGGCAATCTCCTTCCGCTGCTGGAACAACAGGTCCGCCTTCCGCAGCTGAACCCGCCCCAAGGCGGCCAAGAGATCCGGCAGATTGAACTTGTAGCCCGGGGCCACCACATCGTACTCCCAGGAGGCCCGGTCGCTGGTGTAGCGATTCCATACCGGCCGGTCAATGCCGTGCATCCGCATGGTGGCCATGCACTGGGCGTATTCCGGATTCCTGGTGCAAATCATGCCGCCCTCCGCCGTGGTGATGGTCTTGGTGGCGTAAAAGGAATAGACGCCGATGTCCCCCAGGGTGCCGGCAAAGCCCCTGGCCGTTCGTGAGGGAAAGGCGTGGGCCGCATCCTCCACCACAGGCACCTGATATTTGGCGGCGATGGCGCAGATTTCATCCATATTGCAGGGAAGACCAGCAATGTGGACAGGCACCACCGCCCGAATGTCCTTGTCTTGAGAGAGCTGCCGCTCCACCTGGGCAGGGTCAATATTGTAGCTGCTTGGTTCCACGTCGGCGTAGACCACCCCACCTCCCAGATGGCAGGCGGCAGTGGCGGTGGAAACGAAGGTATAGGGCGTGGTGAGAATCTTTCCGGGGGAAGCAGAGCCAGCGACGGAAGAAGTCCCCCCATGAACCAGTGGATCACCTACGCCGCAGGCCAAATAGGCCAGCTGCAAACCGCTGGTGGCACTATTTACCGCCAGGGCCCTGAGATTTCCCCCGTCGAAGTCAATTTTCCCATCGACACTTTTCTTGCAACCGTCGCCGCATTCCTGCTGACCGCCAGCGTGCAGGTTCCCGTCACCCTGACCTGACACAAAGGCGGCGAATTCTTTCTCAAAGGCCAGTGTCTCCTTGGCCGTGGTGAGCCAGCCGGAGCGCAATACCCGCAGCACCGCCGCCTCCTCCTCCACCCCGATAGCAGGGACGGAAAAGGGAATGAACTCCTGGGAAGGTCCACTTGCAGCGGCTCCATCCGCCCCCTGTTGGCTCACCATGGTATGATTACTCATCATAGAACTCCTTCAAGGAGGGGACTGCATTGCACAGCAACTCCACCAGATACTCCGCATTCCGGTACATCGCAGCCTTCGCCGGATCAAAGGTGCAGACCGGCGTCATGGCATCCAGCAGCTCCTGCAATTGCTGTCCCATGGAAGAGCTGTGCAGACGAAGAATCTTTGGATATTCCGTAGGGGTGGGCTCCTCCTCCTCCAGCCATAGGGGCTCATCCAGTCGCTCCCCCTTCCGCAGGCCGGTAAGGACAATATCCACATCCTTGTAGGGCTCGTGGCCAGAGAAGCGGATTACCTGCTCCGCCAGCTCCAGAATCCGCACCGGCTCACCCATGTCAAGCAGGTAGGTGGAACCGTTCTGCCCCACCCCGCCAGTCTCCAGCACCAGTGAGCAGGCTTCAGGAATGGTCATAAAATATCGTTTCATCTCGGGATGGGTCACCGTCAGGGGTAGACCAGTTTTCAGCTGGTCCATGAACACCGGCAGAACAGAGCCTCTGGAGCCCAGCACGTTTCCAAACCGCACGAACATAAAGGAATCCTGGACATTAGCCCGCCGGGCCGCATCAAGCACCAGCTTTTCGCACAGCATCTTGGAGACGCCGTAAACAGACACGGGAGAAACGGCCTTGTCGGTGGAAATCAGGACAAAACGGTGAACGCCATGCTCCAAGGCCGCATCCAGCAGGTTCTTGGTACCGAATACGTTGTTCTCAATGACGGCCACAGGATTCTCCTCCATCAGAGGGACGTGCTTGTAGGCGGCGCAGTGGAAAATCACGTCGCAGCGGAGCTTGGAGACAATGTAGCGGGTGTACTCCCGATCCTTCAGGTCCCCGATGATGGGTATAATGGTGGCCTTCTCCCCCACGCCCTCCCGCTGCAGGGTTCTCAGCTCCCGGTCGATGAGATAGATGGAATTCTCCCCGTGCCCCAAAAGGTAGAGCCGCTGGGCCCCGCCATACAAAAGCTGGCGGGCAAGCTCGGAACCAATGGAGCCACCGGCACCAGTAATGAGCACGCGCCGTCCCCTCAGATAGGCGAGACTCTCCTTCAGGGGAATGGTGACCGGCGTGCGGCCCAGTATGTCCAGGGGATCAATCTCGCGAGTCTGGATGAAGTGGGCATTTCCCTCCACAATCTGGGAGATGGCAGGAAGAATCTTTATGCGGCTGAACCCCTTCTTCCGCAGGCCATTATACACCGTGCGAATCCTGTCGTTGGGGGTGCTGGGCATGGCGATGATTGCCTCATCCCCATCCTCAAAGCCCAGCACAGGAATGGTTCTGTCTATGGGCCCCAATACCGGAATCCCATCGATTTCTGTACCTATCAGATTGGCATCGTCATCAAGGAAGGCCACCACCCGGCCAAA
>CAMGSV010000248.1 GCA_946061495.1 uncultured Spirochaetales bacterium
ATTACAGAGGTATTCTTATTTTTTCGTAATGATTTGATTGTATATCCAGGAGAACCAAATAATTGGTTTGAATACTCTGTTGAAAAATTGCAAAATGATGAGAATGTGAAACAATCATTTTTAAGTTTTATGCAGAAGATAGGCTCTGATATTGTTGATGTAAGAGCAAAAATAGAAAAACGTCAATTAACAGAAAAAGAAATTCCACCAGTATTACCCCAATTTGTTCGTTCTCAAATTTTGAGGCAACCAGCTAATTTTATTGATTTAAAATTGATATATGAAAAACTTACATTAGATGTAAATGAGGAATCAGAAGGAATCCAGAGATTGTTCAGATTCTTGTGTCCATTAATTGATATCTTATATTCAGGTAAAATTTTTATTTGTGATGAAATAGAAGCTCACCTTCATCCAACAATTGTTTACGAAATAGTCAATACATTTATCCAAAATAGACATACAAATGGGCAAATCATTTTTACAACTCACGATACGGATTTATTAGACTTAGAGTTCATTAGAAGAGATCAAATTTGGTTTACAGAATTAAAACCCGAAGATCGTTCAACAGATTTATATTCATTGGCAGAATTAAAAAGTGTTCGAAAAGATGAAAACATAAAAAAAGGGTATATTTCAGGAAAGTATGGAGCAATTCCAATTCTTAATACCGAATCAAAAATATTTTTAAAGGGGTTGCATATCAATGGATAAAAGTACTATTGATGAAATAGAACGTGTTGTCGAGACCCGTGACAAACGTTCTTCTAGAATTTCATTTGAATATGACTCAATTATGAATAGATTTCATGAAAACATTGAGGATGTTGTAGCAAAATTTTCTATTGCAGATTCAATAACTGATGAGAATCAGAAAAAAGAAATTTGGAGGAGTCAAATTGTTTTTTTAGAAAGTTCTTTAGATTTTTATCTCCATGAAGTAATAAAATTTGGGTTTATAAAAATATTTAATGAAGAGTGGGCTGGGACAAATGGCTTTAAAAAATTTTCTGTTTCGTTAGGTTTTGCAATTGAATTTGCAAAACATCCAGAAAATGCAGAAACACTTTTAAATGAAATAGATAAGGGAAACCATAAATTATGTTTTATGCATTTTGATAATATAATTAGAAATTTAAGGTTAATAGATATTAAAATTTCTTTTCCAGATAAAGATATCATTAATGAAATATATAGAAGACGTAATCAAATTGCACATCAAACGGATAGAAATCCACCTGGAACAGAAAAGCAAGATATTGCGAAAGACCATGTTGAAAGGTATATCAAAAAAATTAAAGCATTGGTAGAAACGATAGATGAAGCTATAAAAAAGAAGGATAGAAGTTAAAGAAACAGTCGGTGCTTGATTTTTTCCTTTTGCACCACAGCTCTTTTTTCGGTATACTCTTTCCCATGACCTATTTTTTTGAGACCTACGGATGCCAGATGAACAAGGCTGAGTCGGCTGCCATTGAGCAGCTGATGGTGGCCCGTGGCTGGACTGCGGCGGAAAGCGCCGAGACTGCCGACCTGGCCATCATAAATACCTGTTCCGTCCGGGCCACGGCGGAAAACCGCATCTTCGGACGGCTGGGCTGGTTCGCAGCATTGAAGGCTGTTCGCTCCGGCGCACGTGAAGGGAAGCGGGGGCATTTTCCCCTGGCTGCCGCCGCCTATGATGAGGGGCGGCAGAACCTGACCCTGGTGGTGACCGGCTGCATGGCCCAGCGGCTCTTGGACAGCCTGAAGAAGGACTATCCTGTCATCGACTATGTGGTGGGCACCTTCCAGAAGCAGCATTTTGAGGAGATTATCCAGGCGGTGGAAAAGAACCAGCCGCCCCTGGTGATTGACGAGGATCCCGTCTACACCTTTGCTCCCGTGTCCCTGGAGCCAGGTGCCTTCACCGCCTTTGTGCCCATTATGCACGGCTGCAACAACTACTGCACCTACTGCATCGTTCCCCACGTGCGGGGACGGGAGATTTCCCGCAATCCGGTGGAAGTCCTGTCGGAGCTGGACCAGCTGTCCGCCCACCATGTGCGGGAAATCACCCTGCTGGGCCAGAACGTCAACTCCTACTTGTGGACCTACGAGGACGGCAGTCAGCTGGACTTTCCCGGCCTCATGGAGATGATTGCCCGGCACCTGGAGGAAAAGAAGTCCCCCATTGGCTGGGTTCGATTCATGTCCAGCCATCCCAAGGACTTGTCGGACAAGCTCATCGAGGTGGTTGCCCGCTATCCGGTGTTGTGCCGCCACATTCATCTTCCCGTCCAGCATGGCTCCGATGAAATCCTTCGCCGCATGGCCCGAAAGTACACCCATCAGGAATACCTTGACCTGGTGGACCGCATCCGCTCCAGGCTGCCGGATGCCTCCCTTTCCACGGACATCCTCATCGGGTTTCCCGGAGAGACGGAGAAGGACTTTGACAAGACCGTGGAGCTGATGGAAAGGGTCCGCTACCAGGCGGCCTACATGTACTACTACAATCCCCGTGAGGGAACCCCCGCCGCCAAGTATCCTGACCAGGTTCCCCTGAAGATAAAGAAGGCGCGCCTCCAGCGCATCATCGATATGCAGCTGGTAATCACCCGGCAAGAGACGGCCCGTCGGCTGGGGCAGACAGTGACGGTGCTGGCGGAGTCTGTGTCCCGGGACAACAAGGATGAGTTGTTGGGCAAGACTGCTCAGGACGAGCGGGTGGTGTTCGCCGCCCCGGAGTCGGTCTGCGGAAGCTTCGTGCGGGTGCAGCTCCTTGAATTGACGGGTAACACCATCCGTGGTAAGGTTGTAGAAGTATAGTGTATAATTGTAGGAGGTGGAGTGAATCGTCCGCCTTTTTCGATTCAGGAGGATTTCATGCCGTGGAAACTCGTTGGTTTTATCATCTGTCTGGTGCTGGGAACCTGCTTTGCAGGCTTCAATCTGGGCAACAGCTGCAATATATCCTTTGGCTTCAAGACCTTTGAGAACGTGCCTATATTTTTCAGTCTCATCGTAGCCTTTGCCTTGGGCGTGATGGTGACCCTGCCCTTCACCGTCATCAAGAAGAAGTCCGCCAAGGACAGGAAGGCCAAGGCTGAGGAGCGGGCCATGAAGAAGCTTCAGAAGGCCCAGGCCCAGGAGGCAAAGGCGGCCAAGAAGGAGGCCAAGGCGGCAGAACGGGAAGCCCACCAGCGTGCCCAGCAGGAGAAGGCTGCCCAGGCGGCGGCCCGCAAGGAGCAGAAGGCGGCAGAGCGCAGGCAGAAGCAGGAGGCAAAGGCATCT
>CAMGSV010000249.1 GCA_946061495.1 uncultured Spirochaetales bacterium
TGCAGCCGTGCCATGATAGACTTTCTGCGGGGGCGATTCCGTGTCAGCGACACTAATGACGACGGGGTGACTCCCTTGAGCATTGCCCTGGTGTTGTCCAGCAACCCTGCGGTGGTGGAGGCCCTCATACAGGCCCAGCGGGAGGAGCTGGTGTTCGATGCCGTCCAGAACAGGCGGCCCGGCATGGCCCGCATCCTGCGTTCCCAGGGAATCGACCTGAACATGCAGACGGCGGACTTCCTCTATCCCATCCTGTGGTTGGTCCGCTCCAACACGAATCCGCAGGTGCTGGAGGAGTTCATTGATGCCGGTGCCCTGGTGACGGTGCGGGACCTGTGGGGACGGACGGTGTTCCATTACGCAGCCATCAACGAGGAGCCTGCCATCTACGAATGGCTCAAGGCCCAGGAGGAGTTCAAGTTCCTGGATTCGGAGGATGAATACAAGCACGACGCGGAGTACTATCGCCAGCACCCGGACGAATTGTAGGAGGATTTCATGGGGGATTTCAAAAGCGGCCTGCGAGGGGCCTTGAAGAGCATAGACATTGTGGTGACCACCATCAAGCGGACTGAGTTCCGCATGACCCGCAGCAAGGAGTTTGACGTTGCCCTGGCCGCCCTCCAGCGGCTGCTGGAAGTGGACCAGAGTGCCTCCATCCTCTTCTGCTTCCTGTTCTACATGTACTACGACAACAACGAGCGGCCCATCACCTTGTCCCACATCTCCAACTTCTCCGGCTGCTCTCCCATGGTGCCCCTGCAGTTCGGTGAGGAGCTGGAACAGCTGAGGTCCCGGGGGCTGGTGGGCGAGGCCCCTCCTCCAGAGACAACCTGCCAGGGCATGTACATCAAGATTCCCAAGGGTGTTGAGCGGTTCATTGTCAGCGACGGCAGGGAGTCCCTTGTCCAGGCTCTGCAGGATGATCGGGACTCCAAGCTGGTGTTCCCCGCCAGGATAAAGGAGCGGGAGCTGTTCTACAGCGGGGAGGCTGCCCAGCAGCTGGACAAGCTTGCTGCTGCCCTGCAGGAGGAGAATCTGCAGGATATCCAGCGGCGGCTGGAGGAGCACAAGATGCCGGTGGGAATCACCGCCATCCTCTACGGGGAGTCCGGCACCGGAAAGACCGAGAGCGTCTACCAGATGGCACGGAGGTCAGGCCGCCCCCTCTTCCATGTGAACATCGGGGAGATCATCAGCGAGTGGCACAACGCCACGGAGCGCAAGCTGGGGGAGTTGTTCGCCCAGTACCAGAAGATGGTGGAGCAGGCTCAGTCCCGGAAGGAGCCGGTGCCCATCTTCCTGTTCAACGAGGCGGATGTCATCTTCGGACGGAGGATGCAGCCGCCCCGGCAGGGGGTGGAAATCTCCGAGAACCGGGTGCAGAACATCCTGCTGGAGCAGATGGAGCGGCTGGAGGGCATCCTCATCGCCACCACCAATATGGAGGCAAATCTGGACGAGGCATTCAGCCGCCGCTTCCTGTTCAAGATACGGCTGGCGAAGCCGGACACGAGCCTCCAGCAGAAGATTTGGCGGCACAAGCTGGAGTGGCTCAACGAGGAGACTGCCTACCGGTTGGCGGAGCAGTACCAGTTCAGCGGCGGCGAGATAGACAACATCGCAAAGAAGGCCATCATGGAGGAGATTCTGCGGGGCAAGCGGGCCACTGTCGCTGACCTGGAGGACTACTGCAAGGTGGAGAAGCTTTCCCGGGAGCGTGCCACCAGGCGGGTGGGCTTTGGCGGCTGAGTCTTTCGTTCCCGCTGGCGGCTGAGTCCTTCGCCTTTTTGTGGGCTGCTTTTCTTTTCTTCGCTGGCTAGTCTTCCGAGCCTTGGGAGAGGCGGTTCTTTATGGTCTCCATCCGGTGGTCCAGGGAGCTGATGAGGCGGGAGCATTCCAGTAGCTCCTGGCTGATGGCCGTGGCCTCCTCCGGAGGGATATTCTTCTTGTACTGGAGCTTGTGCTCAAGGCTGGCCCAGAAGTCCATGGCGATGGTGCGCAGCTGGATCTCCACGGGAATCATGGTTTTCTCCTCCATCAGGAAGATGGGAACCTCCACTATAAGATGGAGGCTCTGGTAGCCGGACGTCTTCGGGGTCTGGATGTAGTCCTTCCGCTGGACAAGGGTGATGTCGTCCTGCTGCAGGAGGCTGTCCGCCAGGGTGTAGATGTCCTTGGGGAAGGAGCAGATGACCCGCACTCCGGCTATGTCGAAAAGGTTTTCCTTTATGGTCTGGATGGTGAAGGGCAGCCTGTTCTTCTTGAGCTTGCGGGCGATGCTCTCCGGGGACTTGAGCCGTGTCTTGATGGTTTCTATGGGGTTGCGGTCATGGCGATAGGAAAACTCTTCGTTCAGCACCTTGAATTTTGTCTCTATCTCCATGATGGCACAACGATGCTGTGCCATCAGCTGTTGGAAGGGCTGCATGTTTCGCTTGAGGGTTGCGGCGATGTCGCTGTCAAGGAATTCCCCCATCAGGTAGTCCCTGAACTGGGGGGCTTTTGTCAATGGTGCCATGGTTCTGCTGTCCTCTTACCGCAGAATATCTATTGCCTGGGCCTGGATGGGGCCGCTGGTGGCGTTGGGCAGAACCTGCTGCACGGCATCACCCAGCTTGTAGGAGTAGTTCACCCAGTCCCCCTTCTTGATGTGCTTGAACTTGGCGTCCTTGCCGCCAGTGAAGGGTGTCTGGAGCCCTGCCACTGCATCCTGAATCAGGATGGGGGTGGTCTCCGTGGCAGCAAAGGTGTGGGTCTTGCCGCCGGCATCCACAATGGTGACGGTGAGGTTGTCTCTGTTGGTCTCCAGCACCACTCCCAGCCTTGTCTGGATGGTGGCGGCGGTGGCCTTCTCGTTCAGGTCTGCCCCTGCGGTGGAAAGCCACTGGGACACCATGTCCCCTGCCTCGGCTGCGGTGAGCTTGAGGTCGCCGCCCAGCTTCAGCAGATCCTGCTTCAAGGTCTCCAGGCTGGCGGAATCCTTTCCGTCGCTTCCAATGTTTTGGGCCAGCAGGGGCAGCATTCCGATAGCCAGCACCAGCGCGATGGCAAGTATGGTCTTTCGTGTGGTCTTCATCATGAACCTCCAGTGTAAAAATCAATCTAAATCTACAATATAGTAAGATTTTTTTCCAGCTGGAGGTTACAGAGGTGCGGTACCAGTTCTTGCGGGGCAAGAATGGCGGAACTGCCTTAGTTGATTGTTACAGCGGTACCAGTTCTTGCGGGGCAAGAATGGCGGAACTGCCTTAGTTGATTGTTAC
>CAMGSV010000250.1 GCA_946061495.1 uncultured Spirochaetales bacterium
CCCACATCGCCATGAAGTCTGCGGCCCAGCACATGGATGTGGAGAAGATTGCGAAGCTGGCTGTTACCCTGGACGATCAGGATCCCTACTATATCGAGACCTGTGGAGCCTTGTGGGATGTGCGGGTGACCCACGGCTGTAATTATATCTACGCCATGCTGCCAGTGCCCGGTACTAAAAATGACTTTAAATACATATTGGATGGCAGTGCGGAGCTGATTGACGGCAAGCTTGTTCCCACTGAGGATTATTCCCCTATTGGCGAAATTGAGGATATCAGCAGCTACGGTGAGTATCCGTGGATTTGTATGGATACTCAGGAGCTGGTTACTTCCGACATAGGATATTATGACATCTGGGGCTGGAATACCAGTGTCTACTATCCTTTGGTGGACAAGAGCGGCACGTCAATCGGTTTTTTGGCCTGTGACTACAATGTGACCGAGTTGGCGGGAAATCTGCGGAAGACCTATCTGATTCTGGGGTTGCTGGCTGTTGGTATGGGGCTTGTGGGTGTGGTGCTGTTGCTGTTGTACATCATGCACTTCTTCCGCCGGATGAATGGTGTCACCTCTGCCATGGAGAATCTGGCCGGTGGTGCCCGTGATCTTTCCGCTCGACTGCCGGTGCATGGTTCTAGCGAGCTGGATGTGCTGGCAGATGCCTGCAACCAGATGATGGGACAGCTTCAGGAGATGGTGAGGGCCATTCTGGTGTCCTTGTCGTCATTGACGGACAACAGTGTCAGGCTTTCGGACCAGAACAAGGAGACCTTGGAGTTGATTGAGGATGCCGACAAGGCGGTGAGCGAGATTTTCACCAAGGCAGAGCACCAGAACAGGTTGACAGAATCAGTAAACCATGGCATTGAACAGGTGAACAAGGCGGTTGTCCAACTGGATGAGAAGATTGACCAGCAGATTTCCGCTGTCATCCAATCTTCCGGCGCGGTGGAGGAGATTACCGCAAATATTTCTTCTGTTGATCACAGCATCGGCCGTATTTCCAGGGAATACAATGATATTGTGGCTGAGACTGCCCGGGGAAAGGAAAAGCAGGACGACGTGGCGTCTAAGATCGACTTGATTCAGCGCCAGGCGGTGGGTCTGGCGGAGGCCAACGAGGTAATCTCCCATATTGCGGAGCAGACCAACTTGCTTGCTATGAACGCTGCCATTGAGGCGGCCCATGCCGGTGATGCGGGAAAGGGCTTCTCCGTTGTTGCCGATGAAATCCGTTCTCTGGCGGAAACCTCCGCCGAGCAGACAAAGGCCATCATGTCCCTGATTTCCGACATACAGGGAGCCGTTGGCGGCATTGTGGAGGCTTCACACGGAAGCTCACAGGCCTTTAGCCAGTTGGGTGAGAAGATTACCACCTTGGATCGCTCACTGCAGGAGGTGCGGGCTGGTATGGCGGAGCAGAATCAGGGGGCACAGGATATTATGGACATGATGCGAGTGTTGAATTCTGTGGCATCGGCTCTGTCGGAGTCTTCCCAGGCGATGAAGCGCGAGGCGGTGAACGTTGCGGGTCAGGTGGGTCAGCTGCGGGATTATTCCCAGGACATCTTGTCCAGTGGCAGCCACACCTCCTCTGAGCTGTCTCGTATGTCCACCTTTGCCCAGGATGCCTCTGGCCAGTCTCAGGAAAATGTCCGTCTGGTGGGTGAGGTCCATCGGTTGATTTCCAGCTTTAAGGTTGGCTAACTAGTTTTTCGAGAAAGAAAACACCTGCGGAAAGTGTGGTGGAGTCCAAAAATGTGGAGATTATTTTGGAGGTATACTGCACGGTTCCGCAGGTGTTTTTTATTTGTGCCGAGGGGGCTTGCCTTGGGGCGTACATTGCTTTGAGAGAATGCCAGGGCCCGCGTCTTATACTGTTTCTATCCAGCAACGGCAACGGTGGCCGCTTTGAAGCTCCCGCATAGGTGGGATGGCATGGTGGCAGCGTTCTTGCACCAGGGGGCAGCGGTGGGCGAAGGGACAGCACTGCTCCTCCTCCAGTACGGTCTTCACCTCGGTGTTGGCCTTGGTAAGCTGCCCCTGGGCTCCTTGAAATAGGAGCTGGGTGTAGGGGTGGGCCGCCTCTTGGAAGAGGTTTGCCGCCGGTGCCTCCTCCACCAGCATGCCCCGGTACATGACGCCGATGGTGTCGCAGAAGTAGCAGGCCACCCGCAGGTCGTGGGTGATGAACAGGAGGCTCAGGCTTCGCTCCCGCCGCAAATCCTGCAGCAGGTTCAGAATCTGGCCCTGTACAGAAACGTCCAAGGCGGACACCACCTCATCGCAGATCAGCAGCTGGGGCTCCATGATGAGGCCGCGGGCAATGGAGATTCGCTGCCGTTGTCCGCCGGAAAACTCTGCGGGGCGGCGGTGTAGGTCGGCGGTGGTGAGTCCCACCTCCTGGATGATTTTTTCTGCCCTGCTCCAGGCATCATCCCGCCCCTGCCACAGGGTGGAATAGCGGAGTGCAGCGGTAAGAACCTGGAACACCGTCATACGGGGATTCAGGGAGCGGGCGGGATCCTGAAAGATGTACTTCACCTGCTCACGGTACCGCCGCCGCTGGTTCTTGTTCAGCTGGTGGAGCTGGAGGGGCGGGGCCTCTGAATCGGAATGGGGCCAGAAGGTGATGGTGCCGGCAGAGGGCTGATACATGCTCACCAGCAGGCGGGCGGTGGTGGTCTTGCCGCAGCCCGATTCTCCCACCAGGCCGTAGGTGGTACCACGGGGAATGGCCAGGCTCACGTCATTGACGGCATATACCGTCCGCCTGTTTTTCTGGAAGAAGCCCGCCTCAAGGTTGAACTGCTTGGAAAGCCCCTCCACTTGAATGATGGGGGTGTCATGGTGGTTCACATTCTGCTCCTTTTATATCATTTTTAACGAGCCTTGTAGGCGCTTTCTCAAAACAATTCGCTGCGTATCATGTCCCCATCCGTTGCTGCAAGGTGAGCAATTGTTTCTTGCGGGAGTTTGGTGGCCTGGGAGATTTGCTCTGGGGACAGGCCCATAGCCAGAAGGTTTCTGGCCGTCTCCAGCGCCTTCTGGTAGGCTCCACGTTCCAGCCCTTGCTCCAGCCCGATGGAGATGCCCTCTTCACGCCCTACGAAAAGCCCGTCCTCGTAGGCCTCCTCCTTCAGTACCGCCATGTCGGTGGCGTAGTCGTATTCTGCCATCAAGATGCTCAAGGTCTCTCCTCCCCTTCGTTCAAGATAGTCGCGCAGGATGTTGCGGCGCACCGCCTCCT
>CAMGSV010000251.1 GCA_946061495.1 uncultured Spirochaetales bacterium
GAGGGAAAGCTTTTCCTCCACGGAAAGCGCCTCCCACCAGGCAAGCCATTTCCCTTCGGCTGCCCCGCCCGGCTGACCAGATTGGCAGCCGACAATCACCACCACCAAAGCCACCGATGCCACCACCGCCAGAAATCCCATCACGAACCTACGCCGCATCCCGCCCGCCTCCTAGAACTCCACCGGGGTGATCTTCACCGGCTCTGTGGGCCCCACTGCTGGCTCCGGCTCCCCGGCTGCAGCTCGTGCCTTGGCTGCGGCAAGCTTTTCGTGCAGGTGCAGCGGCTCGTCTATGCGGGCAATGCGGGTTCCCCAGCCCCCGGACACGGTGCTGCGACTCAGGGCGGCGCGGGGATTAGAAGAAACACCTGCATTAGGGTCTACTACCATGACAGCATTCATCAAATATCCTGTGGCACTGCTACTGGCACCTCGTCCGGCTCCAGCGTCAGAGACGTCTGTATACCATGAAATGTAAACATTGCTGTGCATAACCCCTTCCATATTCCACATCCGTACAGCGATTGGCTCTTCAATCACACATCCTGGAAAAGCCTCCTGGAAGGCAGCCACTGCCTCCTCCTTAGTAATAAAATGCCTGGGATATGTTTCATTTACAGACAATCCTCGCATGAGGATGGAATCTTCTCCCTCCGGTATGTTTTGTTCCCCGATGATTAAGACATGGGCAATGTCCACGTCATTTTCATCCACAGCGTATATCCGATATGCACCATGGATGAGTCCTTGTGCAAGAAAAATAGCATTATACACAAAAACAGGCTCTGCAACCTTGGCAGTGGCAAGCTCCGGTACTTCTTGATAGATATGATGTGCTGGGTCAAGGTATCCTTCCCTAGCCATGGCTTGTGCCGCCCGAATCATCACCTCCTGCTCCGACAGCAAGTGCGGGGCGGGACGCTCGGCGGAAAGCTGGGCTCCCTCCACCATGTAGGGCTGGATGTGGGAAAGCTTTTCCTCCACGGAAAGCGCCTCCCACCAGGCAAGCCATTTCCCTCCGGCTGCCCCGCCCGGCTGACCAGATTGGCAGCCAACGGCAAGCACCACCGATGCCACCACCACCAGAAACCCCATCACGAACCTACGCCGCATCATGCGTCTTCCTCCTTGCTCCTCACCGCCAAGACCTAGAACTCCACCGGGGTGATCTTCACCGGCTCTGTGGGCCCCACTGCTGGCTCCGGCTCCCCGGCTGCAGCTCGTGCCTTGGCTGCGGCAAGCTTTTCGTGCAGGTGCAGCGGCTCGTCTATGCGGGCAATGCGGGTTCCCCAGGCAGGGGCACCATGGCTCAGGGCTGCACGGGGATTGGCGGAGATGTTCAGACCCGGCGGTGGACTGAACACCGAGGCGCACAGCAGGTACTCGGCGGCAGACTCCCCGGCACTCCGTCCCGCCTCACTGACGGTGGTGTACCAGAAGATGTAGCTGTTGCTGTATTTTACCCCCTCCAAATCCCATATCCGCACGGCTATTGGCTCTGCCACATGCTGGTAGGGGAATGCCTCACGGAAGGTAGCCACCGCCTCCTTTTTAGTAATGAGGTGTTTGGCATTCCCTTGGATGAATATTGAATTGTCAACAATTACATCATCTTCATCAAGAACAATTTCATTAGGTGCTAGGTCAATGCCCGCTAGTGCGATGCCCTTATCATCCACAACATAGACATAGTAGGTTCCATCGACAATTCCTTGACTGAGCAAATACTCATGATACACAAGCATTGGCTCAGCAACTTTTACCGTCAGAAGCTGAGGGTATTTTTTATAGATACGATGTGCGGGGTCAAGGTAGCCCTGCTGCAACGCATACTCCGCCGCACGGATCATCACCTCCTGCTCTGACAGCAGATGCGGGGCGGGACGATCGGCGGAAAGCTGGGCTCCCTCCACCATGTAGGGCTGGATGTGGGAAATATTCAGATTTTGGCTTTGGGGTTGCTGGAATGCCAGTTTCTCCAGGTTGCAGGAACATACCATCAGGACAATGGTGATTGCAAAAAAAATATCTTTCTTCATAGTTGTCTCCTTATTTTACCGTCATAATGTAGCATGGGTTGGAAATTCCCTTTGACTGTCCATACCAATACAGCCAGTCGGGGGTAGTAGATGGCAGAGAAAGCATCTGTCGATAGGTATCAATTTTATAAGTTCTTTGATTATAAATATCTATAGAGTCATGAACAAGGAAATAACTGCCTCCATGACTTACTGAACAATAGTCCAGGTTGCTTCATAGGTTATGTCTCCCTCTGGGAAGGTGGCCACCTGCTTTTTTTTGTCGATAAATGTTTCATAGTCAAAATCATAGGAGCGCTCCTTTGCCTTCCATCCATCAAACCTGTAACGAGTACTTGCGTCAGCATTTTTGAATGGATTTTGTGGTAAAAGGAATTCATCCTCAGGATTTCCAGTCCGTGTCACCTTCTCTGTGCTTCCGTTTATGTGTCCCCCATTCAAATCAAAGGTAACAGTTACATTGTCAAAGAGAGCTATGAGCATTTTACAACCAGAAAGCGATAAAACTACAAGAACCAATCCCAGAACAAAGCTTTTCTTCATCTTCAAACCTCCCGCTCATTGATAATTAGATTCCGTATTGCCAGATTCCGTGATTTTCTCTTGGCTACCCCATTTTGCAGCGTACACTTTGTCTTCCTCGGGAAATGCCCCATAGATGTCATACTCATTGTAAATCAATGTTGAGCTCCCCTGTAATGTCCATCCTAAAAACTTGTATTGTCGAATAACAGTCTCCTGGCTAGCTTCGTTATAGACTGCATCTATTATGCGGTGCGGACGATATGGGAGCTTAAATTCCTCTCCCTCGGTACCATTTTGAGTCACGTTATCCGTGCCTCCATCTTTCCATCGTCCGCCATTGGGATCAAAAGTGACATCCACCTTGTTCGGAAATTGGTCAAGAAATTTCTTGCATCCAGTCAACGAAAGTGCAACTATCAAAGAAAAGAAGATGAACAACACCAGCTTAATCACTCTCATATCATCCTCCCAAAAAATATATTATCTCCATATTTTTCATTGTACACCACATGGAATACAAGTCAAGAAAAAAACATCAATATATTTGCATAAAATCACCCACATATACTAACCAGCACAGTACAAGTTGCTGATATACACATTTATATACATGGGTGGGCTATGTGTGTAGGGGGAGGGGTATTATAATATATACAAATATAATATAATGACTATTATAATTT
>CAMGSV010000252.1 GCA_946061495.1 uncultured Spirochaetales bacterium
ATTCAACAGAAACAGGAAACGAGGCTAGGAGAAAAAAGTCCCGGTAGAAAAAAAACGCAAAAAAAAGTGAGTATTTATGATACATTGTAATGTGTCATATATGAGTTGTAATGGGATAAAATGACCTATTTTACGGTCCAATCGAAATGAAAGTCTTCACTTGATTTTTGACCTATTGCATTATATGATGAATATGATGAATCCTGCCATTGAAACCCTGCTTTCAGATTTTATTCGCATCCAGACCGAAGCCTTTTCTGCAAAGGAGATACAGGAGGGCTTTGCCTTTGTGGGTGTGAATATGACTTTAGAGGAAATAGAGTCATGTCTTGATGTCAATCCCTTTGTATTTCCACTGCAAGATGGACTGTATCTCACCCGTGCAGGGGCATTTACCGGTGCATCCTTTACAATCAAACCTACTGCTAGGGAAATAGAGGGGGGCTATTTGATTGCAGGTCACCGATGCATTCCCTTTGTGGATTCAGAGCAACCATCCGGCATGATTCGGTTCAGCTTCGACAATGAGATTTTGCCTCATAAGGTGATGGATTTCCCGTTGCGGGAGGTGCTGCCACATTTCACCCTCTTTGGAGAAGAGTATGCCATGCAGTTCATCCTGTCTGACCCTGCCGCTAAGGATGCGGTGGTGCGCTCCTTTGACGAGGAGTTGCCCCAGACGGCGAGTCTGACGGTGACAGAGTGTTCTGCCCTGTTCAAGGATTGGAATTTTAGGCGTGGAGACTTGTTGCTGGCGGAGGTTGTGGATTGGCGGAGCTCCATTGTACGAATTCGCCCCTTATGTAGCCACAAGGCAAATCCTTTTCAGCAGCAGCCAGTGGATCAGCAGCGGTTGGAGTGGTATAAGGTTTTTGAGCAAAAGTTGCTGGAAAGCTTTGATATCTATGGTCCTGGTGGCACTATTGAGGAGCAGCTGGCACGTGTTTTTTTTGTCAACAAGCATGAGTTGTGCAAGGATGTTTCGGGTACAATAGAAGAGGCAATAAAGCGCTCTAAGGTAGTGGGGATGGAGCCCTATGGGGTGGAGACCCGGCTCTGGTTCAAGGGGCAGGATGTTCCGGCGGTGGGGCCCTGGCTCCAGCCCAGCGACAAGCTCGATGAAAAAGAGTCCACGGTATGGAGCAACGAGCAGCTGAACGCAGAGATGATGCTGTGGCCCCGGGTTATCTTTGATTCATGGATTGTGGATGGCTTATACCAGAAGATGAACAATGAGGATCATTTGGTGAATCTCATTCTTGGGGAAGCTTCCTCTCCTTTGAATTTATTGAAGAAAAAGCGGCTGCAGGGGACAATCCGTGCAAGACGGGCAAAGCTGGAGGCTGCCTACAACTGGTTCGCAGACTTTGACCGAGGGCCAGTGCGTCATAGGCTTTTGGAGCTGCACACAAAGGTGTTCGCATTGATTCTGGAGCTTGATGAGGTGGATGACCAGCTGGAGGGCTTTCCCCAGCAGCCACTGGTGATTCTGACCCAACTTTCCACCCATATCCAATATATGTTGGAGGGGCTCCTGCGTGACCAGAATCTGAGCGAAGACGA
Organism: uncultured Spirochaetales bacterium; assembly: GCA_946061495.1. Classification (GTDB taxonomy): domain Bacteria; phylum Spirochaetota; class Spirochaetia; order Treponematales; family Treponemataceae; genus Treponema_F. Next base: position 1,564 of record CAMGSV010000252.1, read on the forward strand.
TATACGGGCAATGTCTGTATCTCTAGAGGGAATGGAATATAACTTTGAGGAAGTTGCCGCAGAGTTGAAGGATGCCCTTGCTGACTGCTACAAACATAGATTCTCGATCATCAAAAATAAGGACAGAAAGCAGGAGCATTGAGAAAGGTTTCAGTTTTCCTTCAGTCTTCTTTCGATATATGATGATTTCGTAGTTTTTGATTGATAATAATAAATCCAGTTGATATAATCGATTAAAATACAGGTCGCAGAAAGCTTCTTCTATCCAGATTGGTGGAGAAATTTCTTTTGTGGCTGGTTAGAGGAGTGAGATATGAATATGAAGGGCTTGGAAGCCACCGCATTGTCTGTCCGCAGCTTGTCCATGGATGCAATTCAGAAGGCAAAGTCTGGCCATCCGGGACTGCCCCTGGGATGTGCGGAATTGGCCGCAGTTTTGTACGGTGAGGTGATGAAGCATAATCCTGCTGATTCCAGCTGGGTTGACCGGGACCGTTTCCTGCTTTCAGCCGGCCATGGTTCCATGCTGCTCTATTCAATTTTGCACCTCAGCGGCTACAAGGTGACTATGGATGACATCAAGTCATTCCGCCAGATTGGTTCCCATTGTCCCGGACATCCTGAGTTTGGGGACACTGACGGCGTGGAGTGTACCAGCGGCCCCCTGGGACAGGGAATTGCCGTGGCGGTGGGTGAGGCTATGGCCGAGACTATGCTGGCCGCCCGCTTCAATACAGCGGAGCATAGGGTGGTTGACCACTACACCTACGCATTGGTGGGCGAAGGCTGCCTGATGGAGGGTGTGTCCGCTGAGGCTTCAAGTCTGGCCGGCCACCTGAAGCTGGGCAAGCTCATCGTGTTCTATGACCAGAACAAAATCAGCATCGACGGCTCCACCGACATCACCTTTACCGAGGATATCGCCGGTCGTTATCAGGCCTATGGATGGCAGGTGCTGCAGGGGGATATGTACGATATGGCGGGAATCGCCAGGCTGGTGGAGGAGGCCAAGGCGGAGAAGGATAAGCCCACCCTCATCATGCTGAAGTCCGTTATCGGAAAGGGCAGCCCGGTGGCAGGAACTGCCACTGCCCATGGCGCTCCCCTCGGTGACGAGAACATTGTGAAGGCAAAGACAGAGCTGGGCTTGGATCCCCAAAAGACCTTCTACGTGGTGCCTGAGGCATACGATTACTTTGCGGAGCGACGCACGGAGCTGGCCCAGGCGCAGGCTGACTGGCAGGCTACCTTTGATGCCTGGTCTGCGGCACATCCCGAGCTTCGCAGGCTGTGGGATGACATGCATGATCTGAAGGTGGCCGATGTGGAGCTTCCCAGCTACAAGGTGGGAGACTCTCTGGCAACACGTGCCGCCTCTGGCAAGGCCCTGCCCTTGCTGGCGGCTGCCTGTCCCTCGTTGGTGGGGGGCTCTGCCGACCTGGAGGGACCAAACTCCACTGCATTGAAGGAGTACGGCGTGTATGCGGCGGAAAACCGTGTGGGACGCACCATCCGCTTTGGTATCCGAGAGTTTGCCATGGCTGCCATCAGCTCTGGAATCACCCTCCACGGCGGGCTGCGGGGCTTCTGCGCCACCTTTGCCGTTTTTGCTGACTACGAGCGGCCCGCCCTCCGTGTGGCTTCCTTGATGAAGCTGCC
>CAMGSV010000253.1 GCA_946061495.1 uncultured Spirochaetales bacterium
AATTTTAATGGATTACGCCTTTTTTGTAAATTTATTTAAAACTCGAAATTGGGGCATCGTATTTTTCTGGGCAATTTCAATATCTGAAAACATACACACTCCTGTGGAAGATAAAATAACATTTATACCAGTATACACGCTATGACAAGATTTGAAAATAGACCTTTTTTCAGTTTTTGTGGATTTAGGAATCAGTGCAACTGTTCATACCAATAGGTTATGGGAAAATCGCTTCCATAACGCATTCTTGATTTAAATCCTGCAACTTCAATTTGTTCTTGAACACCCTGTGGCACAAAGGAAGTGTCACAAAACGTATTAGAATAGGTCTGCAACATGTACAGAGTGTCTTCTACAGGCTTACAATGTGCAAGTTGAATCATTGCATTTTGATACTTTGCAATAAATTCCTCAAAGAATCTTGGATTTTCAAAATCATCATAGCCGCAATGAACTAAAATTGGTAAATTGTGACGGTTGGCATAAGAAAAGACTTCATCTACTAGCTCATAGGTCTTTTTATGGGATAAATCCCAGTGATTACCTCGTGGGTGAAGTTTAAATCCTTGGTACGGAACTTCTTCCATTGCCTTGGCAACGGAAAGGTTCACTTCCTTTGAAAAATGAAACTCTGGAACTACCCAGTACAGGGGAACCGTTTTTAGACCAATACTTTTTCCATAGGACAAGGCTTCTTTCATTTCATCTTTAATAAAATCATACAATTCCAAGGCTGATGGTAAATCAGAAGTATCCAAAGTTTTTTGTATGACATCAAAGCTTTCCCTGCAATAACGACAGGATGATGTAGAAGAAAACCAAGCTTCTTCTACACCATTGGCTTTTAGTTCATCAAAAACCCAATGGGCAGGAAAATACATTTCTGCCCATTGTCCAATATGAACGTGATAATCAACCATTACAAGAGTCCTTCCAGTGACATTTACCTTGTTGCTGCAATGCTGCATCACGGCGATTTATAAAATCCTTTTTCAAACGGATAAAATTACAAAAGGATGTATCCACCTTGCGAAATAGACCCCTATGAGCAGTTAAATGTGGTACACAACAAAAATCACAATACTCCTTTACAGAGCAGTTTTTACATTCAGATATGTCATCAACATAAATGGAACGAGCTTGCAGAAGCAATGGATGATTGTTGTAAATATCTTCTAGACTGTCTGTTTCTATGTTTCCAAGCTTTTCATAAAAACCAATCATAGGATAGATAGTACCATCACCAGATACCAGCAAGGAATCTGCCATCCCAGAATAAAAGAGCGTTTTAGAAAAATCTATGTTACTACACTTGTTTCCCCAGATGTAAGATAATTCTCCCTCATTCTCTAGAGAAAGCTGAAAGAAATCTTCCAAATCCTCATTGGAAAGGCGATTTACCAAATTCGCTCCCTTATAGTCTGATGAGCCAAAGATAAAGATATTTGCACAGCTATTAATCTTATTGGCATCACACCATCTCATTACCTGGGTAACAGCAACCTTATTCTTCTTCATTCCAGGACAGCTTACAAAGATTGGCACACTCCTTTCGTGAAGCAGGGAAATGGCTTTCTTTGTTCTGGCACAGGAACCAGGCAATTGAGTAATAGAGTCATGAATTGCTTCATCTATGGCATACAGGGAAAACTGAACCTCCTTAAGGTTAGTTACTGTAGCCAAAAAATCTGCGCCTGACTCCTCCAAAAGGCTACCGTTGGTGAATAAACTTATTCTCAAGCCCAGCTGATCTGCACTGCAAACAATGTCTCGCCACTGAGGATTCAGCAGGGCCTCACCTCCAGTAATAGTCACTTCTGATGCACCAAGTTTTTTTGCCTGCTCCATAACGCTGGAGGCTTGAGCTGCAGACAAAAAACCTTTTTGGGAATTTATACTGTGGCGATAGCAGTGAATACAGTGCTCATTGCAGGGATTGGAAATCTCCAAATCAATTCTTTGCATTTTCCACAGCCTTATAGTTGGCCTTTCGCCAATCCAGTACAATTTGCTTATTCTTGGCGGCTACAGCACAAAAGTGCCGGTTAATCTTGAGGGGGTCTCCGTCAGGATTCTCGTTGGCGTTCCGCACCATACAGGGGGAACAGAAGGCTGCCCTGTCACAGTTACAGCACTCACCACCTCCCATGTCCTTCATTTTCAAGCCACGGAGCCACTTGATTTTCTCTGAATTATCCCAAATATCCTGCAACGTCTGCTGGTTCAAGTTTCCTAACACCATTTCCTGCCAGCCAGCACAGGGGTATACATTACCATTGGATACCATACAGGCAGTAGAAACACCTACCCCACAAAGACGACGCTCAGGATTAAACTGAATCTCATTGCAACGTTGCTCAAAGTCTGGCATAAGAACGGATTTTTGGTAGTCCTCATCTCCTTCCAGAATGGAGGAAATTACCTCTCCTGCCTCCTGAACAGAAAGACGGTTTGCCAAATTGGAGGTATCGTGATTAAACTCTGCCATCATGATATAGTCGGTGTGTGCCCGAACCTTGAGGCTATGAGCCCAAGCTAACACATCCTTAAAGTCATCCTTGTTGGCCTTCATGGTGGGACAGGAAATGTGGAGAGGAATGTCATTTTCCACCAGTTTAAGGATGGCTGCCTTTGTTTTTTCAAAGCTCCCTTTTACGGCAGTAATGGTATCGTGGTGCTCTGGGTTCATGGAATACAAGGATACCTGAACGCTAGAAACATTGCCAGCCTTCATTTCCTCCACAATTTCGTCAGTAAGGAGGGTAAGGTTAGACAGGATGTTTACATAAAAATCGTACTTTTTTGCAGCCCGAAGAAATTCCACAAAGTTAGGATGTAACATGGGCTCACCACCGCTTAGGGTAATGGAAAGTACATTCATCTTGCTAAGCTGATCAAGCACACTATAGAACATTTCAGAGGAAATGTCGTGAAGCTTGCACTCATGGGGAATGTAGCAATGGATACACCGCTCGTTACAACGGCTAGTAAGCTCTATCTGAAAGGAAGTAAGCTGAGGCTTATCCTTAAAATGCTCCTCTAAGAATTCCTGGGTATCCTTGTCTGCTCGCTTTATACCGGGGGTAAAGTCTTCTTTGATGGTTTTTGGTTCAAAAACACTGTAGGTAAAACCAGTGTCTTGAGCATCCAATTCCTGGGGTGTTTCTCCCCGCAGCAAAAAACCGTCTTCCACAAG
>CAMGSV010000254.1 GCA_946061495.1 uncultured Spirochaetales bacterium
CAATCTTACTGTGTGTAAGAGGGCAATCTTACTGTGTGTAAGAGGGCAATCTTACCATGTGTAAGAGGGCAATCTTACCGTGTGTAAGAGGGCAATCTTACCGTGTGTAAGAAGGCAATCTTACACTGTGCAAGCAAGGAGCCTGCTCACCGGTGAAAACCGAAGGTTTCCAATCTGCGTGGCATTTTTTAAGATTCCCCCCGCAAGACATTGGCAACGGCCAGACCTACAGAAAGAGGACGTGAGAAAAACTGGCATACTATATTGAAGAAGAATGACTATAAATAGAAGATAACATTTATTTAAACAAAATAACAAAAAATGTCATGCAAATGCAACTACATATTTGTAAAGGATTTAAGGTTTATTTAAGAAACTAAATATCCTGCTTTGCGTTTTTTTTTCCTTGACAGAATGAAAAATGCGTAGTACTCTACTACTGTAAAGGAAATGGGCATGGAGGCTATACGTAGCCCCATGCTCCATCCAACAAACTAGGAGGATTTTCGAAATGAAAAAAGCACTGAGTGTGTTCCTTATGACAGCCATGGCCTTCGGCGCCTTTGCCGACGAGCCAGTGGCAGACGTAAACATCGCCGAGTTCAGTGGCAACGCATCCGTACAGTGGGGTGTTGACCTGGATACCATGAAAACCGGGTTCTCAAATGACTATGAGGTGAAGCTGAAGTTGAACCTGCTGAACAATGGTTCCAAGAGCACCACAGGAGACGGCGTGTGGGGTGAGCTGGTTCTCAAGACCGACGGAGACAGCTTCATCGGCTGGCGCAACGGTGGCGACACCGACAAGATGAACGATGATGCTTTCGGTTCAAATACAGGGATGGACAATGACCTCTCCTTGAAGGTCTTTGTGGACACTGCAAAGATCCACATCGGACCTGCCTACATCGGCATCAAGCGCGGCGACACCCAGACCGGCGAGCTGAAGATGGACGCTGCCATCCGTTCCGCAGACGACGACCAGTCCAAGTGGCTGGGGAACGTTGGACCCGACAAGTATACCCAGGGTATCGTGTTGGGTATGGATACCGACATTGTGAAGGTAGACTTGGATTTGCGTTCCTATGCAGTTGACAAGACTGTCCCATCCAAGGACAACACATCCAATCAGGGTGATGCCGATGTTGTCATCCACGAGATTACCCACCAGTACACCGACGCCTACGCCGCAGCCCTGGAGGCAGAGCTGAAGGGTGACGGAATCGGCGTTGAGGGCTTGAGCGTAAAGGCAGGAGCCAGCTTCAACTTCGCCGAGAACTTCTATCCCGGAAACTATGCAGCTTGGAAGCGGGAATTCGCAAGTCTCAATGCAAAAGGTGAGCCGACTGGTGCGCAGAGAGTTTTGGGTTACTCTGCTTCAGTTGGTTACAAACTTGGCCTTGATGATACCTTCTATATCCGTCCCCAGGTGGGATTCACTGGCCAGACTGGTTTCTTTAAGACAGAAGTTGGCAATGAAACACTTAATGCTACTAGCACAAGTATGGACATGGCCGCTGGACTGCTCTTCGGCTGGGGAGAGATTGGCATGGATCAGGATGCTGGTGTGTACTACTTGGATGACGACCACGCCAAGAAGGTGAGCCCCGGTGTCGGTGTCGTTGCTCATATTCCACTGCCCTATTCTGCAAAAATGACACAGGGCGATAGAACGTTGAAAAGCAAGGAGTACAATGGTATTGCCGCCCGCATTATGCCGTCATTCTATTCTGGCGAGTTGGTTCCTGGCTTGACAGCTGCTGCATATGCAGACATTGTCATTCCCAATACTGGCAAGAACGAGACTGAACAGTCCGGTTCCTCATCAAGCACCACAACTTATAAGGCAGGGGAGGATAAAGCGACTCCTATTGCTTTTGCCCTGGGCGCCCAGTATGCAATCCCCGTGGGCGAGATGACCATCACCCCCAAGGCTGGTGTCCGCTTTGCCAATGCTGCCTATGTGGACTACAAGTCACAGGGATTCTTCGGCGAAAAGGATGACGGAGTGTTCACAGAAATGGGTAAACAGCAGCAGCTTGATGCAACTGCAGAGGCAGCTACAAAGTATAGTCTTAAGTCTGATGGCAACTACATGAACCTGAAGTTGGGTGTGGACGTTGGTGGACTCATTGACAACACCACCCTGTCCGTAATTTGGCAGACACAAAACATCCTGAACGACATCGACTACGGTGATGGTTTCGGACCCAAGCTGGGAACACTGAACTTCAAGGCAAAGATTGCCCTGTAGTCTTGAGCCTGCTGGTTTAGCATGAAGCAAAAAAGGCCGCCCTTGGGGCGGTCTTTTTTTCGTTGTGGGGTGGGGACTGGGTGTCACAGGGTTTCTTGTGCCAGCTGCTGAACAATCTCCAGCGGGAGGTTGGTGCCTTGGGCTACCTGCTCTGGAGTAAGCCCCATAGCCAGAAGGTTCCGTGCCGTCTCCAGCTTTGTCTGGTGGGCTCCCTCCTCACGGCCGGTTGCCAGCCCACGTTCCAGCCCTTGTTCCAGCCCAGCGAAAAGTCCGTCCTCGTAGGCCTCCTCCTTCAGTACCGCCATGTCGGTGGCGTAGTTGTACTCTGTCATCAAAATGCTCAAAACCTCACCTCCCTTCCGTTCAAGATAGTCACGCAAGATGTTGCGGCGCACAGCCTCCTGGATGGCCCACTTGAGCGGGTTCTCGTGGCCCGCCGCCCTGGCCTCCTCGACAAGCTCCAGGAACTGCACGTACTGCTCCAAGTCGTGGCAGCTGTGCACCACGGGACTCGGACTCTCACTCTTAATTGTACACACTTTTACTTTCAGTTCAAGGGTGATTTCTTTAGGAGGGGACAACCCCTCTACTCGGAAGCGGGGTTTTTCCCCTCCTAAAACCTCCCCTTTCCCCAGCACCGCTTGGGGGCTGCCTGCCCCCAAGACCCCCGGAAGTGAAGCTTCGTCACTTGTATCTTGCTTCGGGAAGGCATCGGACAGGTAGAGGTAGCTTTCTGGGGGCAGCTTCTGGTCGCCGGTGTAGAAGACGATGAACTCGGGTCTGGCCAAGGGAACCAGGTGCCGGGAAAACTTGGCTTTTGAGTCCACGATGTTGCCGTAGATGCGGGCTATGTATTCGAGAAGCCGTAGCGGCATGTTGGGGTTGATGGTGGACTGGTGCTCGATCATGAGGATGAACTGGC
>CAMGSV010000255.1 GCA_946061495.1 uncultured Spirochaetales bacterium
TACGCCACCGACATGGCGGTACTGAAGGAGGAGGCCTACGAGGACGGACTTTTCGTGGGTCTGGCAACCGGGCGTGAAGAGGGTCGAGAAGAGGGTCGTGAGGAGGGCATCTCCATCGGACTGGAGCGTGGGCGTGAAGAAGGTATTTCCGTTGGCATTGAGCGTGGTGCCTACCAGAAGGCACTGGAGACGGCCAGGAGCTTGCTTCTGGATGGTTTTTCCGCCGAGATGATTTCCAAGTACACTTCTCTGCCAATAGAAGCCATCCAACAACTCGTTGATTAAATGAAGACACCAATCTGCTTCTAGCATTTGGAATAATGTGTGACTTGCAGCCTCACAAAAAAGCCCGCCGGACACAATCCAGCGGGCCTTTCTAGAACCAATCGGGGCTAGGGGTTACTCTTCCTCAGCGGCACCAATCACTGTTGGCTTGGATGACTCAACCTTCCATACAGTTTCAACTACACGAGGATTATCCTTATTTGCTGCCTTTGTAACCTGCCCATAAGCGGCCAAACCACCCTTCACAATTTCTTCAGCAACCACTGTGTCTGAAGTCAACGCTTCCTTGTGCTTTGTGGCTTGGGTTACGGAAGGACCATAATACAAATCCCATGTACCAACATCGACACCCTCTTTCTGAGACCACATTACTTTCACCGCAAGATTTAATGAACCATCTTCATTAAGAGTCAACCCTGCATCTGTGGGGACGGTCGTTGTGTTTGTTATGACTGTTTCTTGTCCATAACTTTCCGTTTTGTTATTTGGAAAATCATCTTGGTCAACATTGGAAAAATAAGAAGTGTAGTACATAATTTGCCCGCTCTCATTCACTCTAAATGAAACGTTATAGAAATTAATTGTATTCTTATCCTTGCCTGTTGAAGTCTTGCCATCATTTTCAGTCAAGCCAAACAAAACGCCAGACCATCCATTTTTGGGATACTTTGCATTTATAGTAATAACTGCCTCGGTAAAATTTTTAGAGCCACCAAATGTCTGAAACATTCTCTTGTACTCTGTTGTACTCTCATTGGTAGTTTTCCAAGTCTTCTCTTTGTTACCACCATCTACATCCTCATCACCAGAACCCAATCCTGCACATCCCATCACAAAGGCCAGAGCCAGAACCAAAGCTCCCACCAATACAATCCTAGTCTTTTTCATAACAAATTCTCCTTGTTATAAGTTGATTTACCCATACGAGCATGAGGGCATTATAAGACTAGAAGGGGGTTATCGTCAAGAAAAGACGGCGTTTTTGAGGATCATTTAGCACTGTCAGGTGGTATAGCCACTGGGAGATCAGTGGCTATACCGATTGGTTCTATAGCGTAGGGATGTAACCCATTCGCTCTAGGTTAGGTGCCGATTACTCGGCGTCCTCTGCGGCAAGCAAATTACTTGGATTGGAACTCAGAACCTTGATTGTTGTGTCAGAAACAATTGCTGTTCCTTCTTCCTTTGCTTTTGTGAGCTGGCCATATGCTCCGATTCCGCAGCCTGCTGCAGCGGTAGGAATGGGTTCTCCAACATCATAGAGAGTTTCTGCACGGGGACCTGCCATTAACTTGTACTGCTTTGTTCCATTTGGCCCTTCCTCTAGGACAAACTTGACACAGACCTTTAAAGGTGATGTAGAAGCAACTATGCCGTCAGGAACTCTGGTTGTCTCAATAATCTCAGTCTCTCCTGGCAATGTTGTTGCTTTGCTTGCCGCAACTTCATCAGGATTTACACCTTCAAACTTAGACAGATAGTAATAAGGCACTGTATTGGAGGTTTTAATGCCCAATACATAGAAATCAGACTTTGTCTTGTCCTGTGCATTCTTTTCCAGACCAAAAACAAAGCCAGACCATCCATTCTCTGGATATTGAGCCGTAATTTCGATTGTTGCTTCTGTTACTTTATCGCTTGACCCGAATTGCTTGTAATACCGTACAAACTCTGTTGTACTGGTATTTTTTCCTTCCCATCTTTTTTCTTTATTTGTATCTACTGTTAAGGACTCGGTGTCGCCACCTCCCATTCCCTTACATCCGACAACCAACAACGAGAGCAGTATTACTAATACCCCCCCCCCAGTACAGCTAATTTGTTCAATTTCATAACTTTACTCCTTTTGCCTTCTTGGCAGTATGAAATGATTGCCCTCATGGGCTTTGGTTTAGTATAAACCGAAAGGCTCCATTCGTCAAGGATAAACCCAGCTTTGTACCTGCAAATCCAGTCCTCGCCCAGTTCTGTATGGAATCCTGAAAAATGTCACAGGGCTTGAAAAGGCCAAGGCTCCCTGGTTTGAACAAGGCCTGTTTGTGTCAATGAGATCTTGTTAAAAAGCATCTCCGAATCCGACAAGTCAAGAGAATCTAGCTGGGTACAATATTTGTAGGCAATATCAGACATAAAAACCACCTCATCCATAGCATATCATGCTTCCGGCAAAAAACCAACACGGAACCAACCTGCAGGTGGAATCAATTGAAGGAGACTTGCGTATGACATCGGAAAACCTATGGTTTGCCTAGGTGCGGATGGTTTGCGTACCAAGTGTGAGATTTGGCTCGTACAGCAGGTAAGATGTAACGAGACACTGGAAAAGCCCCACCCTGAGCCGCTTTCTTCACACGCACTTTACCATACAAACATATCGTGGTATACTATACCCAATGGAAGCGCTCGGTTCCAGGCGGTTGTCTCCCAATCAACTCTACCGGCTTTCAGTCGGAATACTAGATTGAAGGAGACTTGCGTATGACAGCTGAATTTGTCGTCGGATTGGTGACTTGCATCGCCACCGTGGCAGGAACTGTTATCGCTGCTCTTTCGTACTTTAAAGACAGAGAGTAAAAAGTAACCGCCAGAGTCCCTCAAACTATTGGCGGTTATCGACTATATAGTGGAGACGACCCGGAACCGGGCCTTCCTTCTCTTTACTCTACCACATCCCCACTCCAAAGTCAAACCCCAGCCTGTACCATTGCCACACCTTCGGAAAACCTATGGTTTGCCTAGCTAGAATGCACTCTCTGACCTGCACACGCCATCGTCCCTGACCTAGACAGGTCATCACCCCTGACCTAGACAGGTCATCGCCCCTTACCTGTACACGTCATCGCCCCTTACCTGTACACGTCATCGCC
>CAMGSV010000256.1 GCA_946061495.1 uncultured Spirochaetales bacterium
GGCCAGCAGGGTGGCAGTATCCGCATCTATGGACTGGGTGATGGAGACCATCATACCCATGGACATGAGTTTTCCGATGATTTCAGAAGCCTTGAGGTTCATCTTCTTGGCCAAGTCGGACACGGAGATGGTCTCCATAATCTCGATGGAGGCAGGCACGGCGCTGGCCATGGAAGCCTGCTTCTTCTTCTGGTTCCTGTCCTCGAAGAAGTTCTCGTCCTCCCGATCCTTGCGGTAGACAGGCTTCTTTCCCTTGAAGGTCTTCTTGGCGGGAACCTTCTTCGCCTCCTCCATGGGAGCCGGAGCGCCGCCACCGAATCCAGGCCGGGGGCCACCGAATCCAGGCCGTCCACCGGGACCACGGTTGTAGCCACCCTGACCACCCTGGCCACCCTGCCGGTTGTAACCGCCGGGACCACGGTTGTAGCCACCCTGACCGCCCTGGCCACCCTGCCGGTTGTAGCCGCCGGGGCCACGGTTGTAGCCACCCTGACCGCCCTGGCTACCCTGCCGGTTGTAGCCACCGGAGCCACGGTTGTAGCCACCCTGACCACCCTGCCGGTTCTGGAATCCCTCACGAGCCTGAGCTCCGGAGAATCCTCCATCACGGCGCTGGTAGCCATCACGGCCACCACGGTTGTAGCCGCCACCACGAGGCTTGTCGGAAAGGTTTCCGGCCTTGACGTTGGGGCGGGCGGGACTCAGCTCAAAGGCTGTCTTTGGCTTAGGCTTCTGCTCCACGGGCTTTTCAGCAGGAGCTGGTTCCTTCTGAGGGGGAACGGGGGTACTGGACTCCTTTGCCTGGACAGAGGGAGGCACGGATGCGTCTACAGGGGTGGAGGCACTTGCAGGACTCTCCTTGGGGGTATCCGACTTGACGGGCCGAGGTGCGGGGGCGGGCTTCTTTACCACCACCACCTTCTTCTTCTTTTCCGGAGCGGCAGCCCCTCCCTGCTTGTGCACCACCACCTTTGCAGGGGAGCTTCCTGCAGCAGCCTGTTCCTGAGCAGGCTTGCTCGAGACAGGAGCCTGTTCCTGGACAGGAGCCTGTGGAGCGTCGCTCTTTTTCTTGATTAGTTTTACTTTGGGCTTGTTCTCTTCATCCGCCATATTCTATCCTATTCCTCGTCCTCTTCCTCGAAACTAAGACCAATACCACAGTTTGGACAGGCTGTCATATCGGTTGTAATCCTTGCGTTGCACTCAGGGCAGAAGTACTCCTCTTCCTCCATGGACTCCTGGTCCTCGGCATCCAATTCGTCCTCCACAAACTCCACCACATCATTGATGAGGGCCTCCACTGCAGACACATCCTCCGCAGACAACCCCTCAATTCCTTCCAGCACACCATTCTCACAGGCCACAAGGAACTGCTCAATGTCTTCTATATTATTTTCCTTGAGGATTGCCACCACATCCTGGTTGATGCCGGGCAACTCTGACAATGTGTTGACCGTAGGAATCTCGTCGGAGAAGAGCTCCTCGGCGGCCTTCCGAGACTGGACAATCAGCTGGTCAAACTCCTCGTACTGATCCTCTGTCTTAACGTCGATGTTCCAGTCCACCAGCCGGTTCGCCAGGCGGACATTCAACCCCTGCTTTCCAATGGCCAGAGAGAACTGACTTTCAGGAACCACCGCCAGAGCCTGCCGCTTGTCCTCATCCAAGATGAAGACACCGGAAACCTCGGCGGGAGACAGGGCATTCTTGATGAACTCCACTGGATCGGGCTCGTATTTCAGCACGTCGATCTTCTCTCCCTCCAGCTCCTTGATGACAGACTGGATACGCACACCCTTGAGACCCACACAGGCTCCAACGGGATCCACATCCTCCCGATGAGAATAGACGGCAACCTTGGTGCGGTAGCCTGGCTCACGGACAATCTTGTAAATCTCCACCGTCTTGTCGTATGTCTCAGGAATTTCCTGCTCCATGATCTTGCGCACAAAATCAGGGTCGGTGCGGGACAGGACCAGCTGGAGGCCAGGACCACCACGAGAATTGGTCTTCTTCACCTCGGTGACCAACGCCCTGATTCTGCTGTTCTTCTCGTAGCTTTCACGGGGAGACTGATTGCGCTTAGGGAGGATTCCCTCAACCTTGCCCAGGTCAACATAGATAGTTCCCTTGCTCTTTCCTTCCCGTGTATCCTCACGCTGGTAGTATCCCACCACAATCTCCCCCACCTTGTCCTTGAACTCGGCGTAGAGCCTATCCTTCTGAATCTCGGACAGGGACTGGCGGGCAGTCTGCTTTCCTGTCTGGATGATGGAACGGTCGAAGTCCTTGGGGTCAATCTGGATGGCGATTTCATCACCCACCTCGAAATCTTCACCAAGCAACTTGGCGTCCTCTAGCTCAATCTCAGTGGTTAGGTCGTAGGCACCATCCACCACAATCTTCTTGGAATAGAGATACACATCGGACAAATCCTCCGCAAACTCCACCACTGCATTCTCGCTGGTACCGAATTTGCGCTTGTATGCGGCCTTCAAGGTATCTTCAATCATGGTGAGAACGGCCTTCTCTGGAAGACCCTTCTCCTGAATCAACTGGCGTATAGCTTCTGCCATCTGAGAGGACATGCCTAGCCTCCTAACTGTAGTAATTTTGCTTTTGATATTCGCTCATAGGGAATGATGCAGGTCTCGCCGCTGGTGGCAGACTCCATGTCACCCTCCTCCTGGTGAACGAGCTCCAAGGTCAATGACTGGGTGTCGGAGGAAAGAATCCTTCCAGCAACCCAATCCGTTATCTGATTGTCCCAAACCCGAACATAGCGTCCTGCAAACAGGGCGAATTCCGCCGGGTTCTTGATAAGCCGCTCCGTGCCGGGAGATGCCACTTCCATGTAAATGTCCTGGGAATCCAATACTGCCTCCAAACGGGGAAGCAGGGCACGATGGACACGGGCGCAGTCATTGACACCCACAGCCCCGGACTCTCCGGCAGGCTTAGTGATGACAGCCGTCACCCTGATTGACCCATGCTGGGGAACCACCTTCAGGTCCACCAGCACATATCCCAGGCCTGTCACCAGGGGGCTGCAATCAGAAAAATGAGGTACAGAATCAAGAGATAGCGACATCAACTACGAATCTGAGGGCTACTATGTTGTTTACAGCTTTGACAGCAAG
>CAMGSV010000257.1 GCA_946061495.1 uncultured Spirochaetales bacterium
TGGGACACAGGCAGCCACAACCGCCCCTCAGCTACAAGACGACGAAAAATACGATCAATCATTTGAAGCTCCTACAAAAGGTTTTTCGAGGCAAAGAAATCCCTGAGTTGATTTGTAAAGGCTTCTTTAGAAAAATCCTTGCTCCTGTTTTGGGCTTCCCTTGTAATTTTTTCTTCATCAAGGGAACCGCCGCAGATTTGCTCAGTGAAAGACACCAGTTCTTCCAAGGTATTCCACCTAAAGCCTGAGCCTTCTGCAACAATTTCCACCTGCCCACCCTTATTTATGACCACAGGAATGCAACCTGCACTCATTGCCTCTGCAGTGGTAATACCAAAATGCTCCATCTGGTAGGGGTCAGACTCACCATACCCCTTTGCATGCCAGAATATTGAAGACTTGCGGTACAAGTCCTCTATTTCTTTGCGAGATGGGTCAAAAACAAAATTCACCTTGGGATTTAATGCTTTTAGCTGGGCAATGTATTCAGGAGATTCATTTTTAATAGAACCAGCTACAGTCAAAGTACAATTTTTGTTCAAATAATCAGAAGAAGAAAATGCTTGAATTAAATCTTCAATCTTTTTTGACTTTTCTATACGACTACACACAAAGATGTTATTTCTTTGCTTTACATTTTGCAGCTTGCTGCTTGCAATCAAGGTAACAGGAGGATATAGAACCTGAACTTTTTCCTCTGGAACATCCCATTTTTCTTTAAGCCAATGGGCAGTAAACTGGGAGTTGGGAAAGAAATAATCATATTTTGCCATGAATTCCTTGTCAGTACGGACAGCCAGGGGCTTGAGCAAGGGGATTTTTTGATAGGTGGGAAAGGTAATCTTTTTATCCATAGGGAAATGGATGATGGCGATATTCTTCCTGGCCCGACCTGTCAGCAATCCACGGGAGCAATAAAAGAATAAATCAAATTTTCTTGTAATGGAATGCAATTTCCTCTGAAAAAGTACCGTATCCACTCGCCCACGCTGGGACTTAGACCGGATATACTCCACCCTTACGCCACTTGCCACTAGTTTTGTGCCGTAGGCTTCGTTAAGACGGAGAACAAGCTGGCCGCTGTCCAGTTTTTCCGTTTCTGGCCAGTGTTCCGTAATTACAGAAAGAACTCCACTGGGGAAAACCTTTTGCAGGGCTTCCATTAAATTGGCAGTATACGATTCTGTCCCGCCAAACTTGTAGATTACATTCGCTATGTACAGTGCTATCTTCATAGGGTCAATCCTTCAATCCAATGTCTTTTAGACTTGCTATAAAACAGCCAATACTTGAGCCTAATTGGGGTTATGAATTTTGCAACCAAAATAGTCTTCCAAAAATAGTGGCATTGCATTTAGAACTGCAATAGAATTATCATTGTTGACAAATCCTGACAATTGGGCTTCAAAAATGCTTTTCTGGGAATGTACACTTCCCTTTTGACATGGTAGCAAATTTCCTTCCATCATGGAATAAGCCTTCTCGGAGTTCTGCTTTACAAGATGCTTCCAATTGGCCTTTATATTTTTCACTTGAACTTCCGGGGGTATCTTGAGGGTGCCAGTTCTTTTCTGTATCCGAAATGATATAAAATCTAAATCCTTGTAGAAAGAAAACTCACTTGCAAGCTCTTTAAATCTATTGCAATTTTCTATACCAGCAAATGAACCAACCCCCTCTTCCCGATATTTTTCCATGAGAATTGCAACTATGTCCTCATCAAAATCAGTTTCTGACATCCGCTTATATAGATTGTAAATATTGTTTCCATAGGAACAGACGATGTGTTCACAGTTTTTAGGAAAAAACAAATATTCAAGTGTTTTAAATAGCCTCGGTTCCCGTTTAGTTCCTTCAAAGATGAATAAAATCATACAATAAAAGTATCCCCACGAAATAGTTTTTCTATATTGTGTCCAAATCGCAAGTCTTTTTCCGTGCAGTCACACAAGGGTTTTATCCTGTTCTTATCTAGGATGAAGTTACAGTCGGGACGGAGCAAGTCATTTGTCATGAGGTAGGTATTATGTGAAGACAGAAGAACTTGGCAGTCCTTCTTGAACAACAAATTGCAGACCTCATAGGCAAGCTTGAAATGATAAAACGCATCGAATTCGTCAATGAAAACAAAGGAGGCTTCATCCATCCGCTGAATCCAATAGTACAGCAGCAGCAAGGCATTTGTTCCCGTGGAGATAATCGAGTTGAACAGCACTGGACTGCCCTTTATGAAGCACTGCAGCATCTTGTCTCCTCTATTGGGTGGCACAAAATCAAAATGCTGACCACTCACCTTTTCCAAGAAGGCTGCAAAATCTTTCACCAGGTTATTCTTGATAATATAGTCGTTCAACTCAGTACCGTGGGTTTCTAAACCTATAAAGGAACGCTCATCGAGATTCTTGAACCAAAGCATAGAATTCACAAATTTCTGCAAATTCACAAGATAATGGTTTTCTGGCAAAGGATAGGAGGTCAGGATAAAATTAATTATGGAAACCTTGTTGGCATTGTTCTCCAAATTACGCTTGATTGCATCATCCATGGGAAAGGAGGCATCGATTGCAAAGGAATTGGTTTTTCTGTTGAATATTTCCTTGGAATTGACAACAAGAGACTCCTCCAACAATTGGCCACTTTTGTCCTTTGAGTAAGTATATTCCAATGTATCCTCGCCAAGATGGAAAACATAGAGGAATGCAACTGGCCGTGTTGTTGCTCCCGCAAAGACAAAGTTTGCATAGTAGTCTGGTCTCTTCCATTTCTGGCTCAAATGATTCACAATGTCAAAGATTGCCAAACCCAAGTTGCTCTTTCCGCAACCGTTGGGCCCATAGATGATACCGTTCTTTACAACTGAATTTCTTATGGCAAAGGAATTGAATTCATATTCCCGTGGTCTCCCCAAATCCAATTCTATTGTATCCTCAAATCCACGGTAATTGGTAACGGCAAATTTAATCAGCATACAAACCTCTCGGTTCTATTATCGTAAATAAGCTTGACAGACACAAGTATTAACGTAAAAAAATTACGGCAGATAAAACAATAATAAATATAGCCTAAGAAAGGCTTGCTAGGATTTCCCGG
>CAMGSV010000258.1 GCA_946061495.1 uncultured Spirochaetales bacterium
GGGACTCGCAAGAGAATTATTGAGGCACAACGAGTCGGGACTCGCAAGAGAATTAGTAGGGCACAACGAGTCGGGACTCGCAGGAGAATTACTGGGGCAGGACGAAAGGGGAGCCGCTTTGAGCTTGTCCTACAACTACCGCTCCCATCCCACCCTCATCGCCGCCTTCAACACCATCTTCGGTGGCCTCCCCTACCAGCCCGGCGGCAGGAGCCATGACTACCCGGAGGCAGTCTTCATGGCAGACAGGGAAACAACCCCAGACTACGAGGCCACCTACCAGGAAGTTCTGGCAGGAAAAATCACGGAGAATGAAAGCCCGGAAGATAAAAGCAGGCGGCGGGTACACCTGTGCCTGTTCAAGTCAACGGAGGCAGAGGACAACGAGGAGGTGCTCCAGGGGGAGAGCCTCTCCTCCAACCACTGCGAGGCCTATTTTGTGGCAGGAAAAATCAAGGAGCTGGTGGCGGCAGGTCGCAATCCCTCGGCCATCGCCATCCTGTTCCGCACCACCACCAAGCAGCACCTCTTTGAGACAGCCCTGCGGGATCTGGGCATTCCCTACTCAGCGGAGACCACCGTCAATTTCTTTCAGGATGCCCCCACCAACGACATTCTGAGCTTCCTCACCCTCTTCCTCTATCCTGCCAACCAGACTGCCTACAGCACCCTGCTGCGCTCCCCCTTTGTTGGACTCAGCAAGGAGGGACTAGAAATTCTTCTGGCAGCCCACACAGCCCCCAAGGGCTCCAGCCTGGCAGCCCAAACAGCCCATAAGGGCTCCAGCCTGGCAGCCCACACCATCTTCAACCAGGAGGATAGCCTGCTCCTTTCCAACCAGCAGGAGGCAGCGGCCTTTGTCCGTGGCTGCCAAGTCTACCACCAGCTGGCAGCCAAAGCCCTCACCATGCCCATCACGGAGCTGGTGAGCTACCTGTGGTACCAATTGGGCTACCACTACAAGACCCAGGAGCAGGAGACGACGCTGCAATACGCCCCCCTCTACGACAAGCTCTTCCATCTGGCAGCCCAGGCGGACGCCAAGGGCCACAGTCTGGCAGCCTTTGTCCAGGCCCTGCAGCAGCAGGTGGACAACCAGGGAAAGATTGACGACATATCCGTTCCCCTGGAGCGGGACCATGGTGTGCAGCTGATGACCATCCACAAAAGCAAGGGACTGGAATTCCCCGTGGTCTTTTTGGTGAACAGCAACGGACGACCAAAGACGAACCAGAATGACGCCGCTGTCTACCACCACCAGCAGTGGGGGATTGCCGTGAACCTTCCCAAGCTGCGGCAGCTGGGGCCAAAGGCTCAGGCAAATTTCTTCTATCTCACCGCCCAAAAGGATGAAAAGGCCAGGGAACTGGCGGAGCTGCGGCGCATCCTCTACGTGGCCCTGACTCGTGCCGAGGACGAGGTCTACATCACCGGCAGCGCCAATCCAGACAAGGAGACAGGCCTGTTCAAGCCCAGCGACAACCCGAACACCATGCTGAAGCTGCTGTTCCCCATGATGAACAGGATGATTGTCATGGATGATAGCTCCAGCCAGGAGGTTTCTGTGGCGGACGACTCCCCCTTTGACCTCCAATGGATTCCTCCCGTCACCCGGCAGGAGATCCAGTCAATCAAAGGCAGCACAAAGAAAACCACAGCGCTGGAGCTGGCACAAGCTTTGGCGGACTGGTACCACGGAGAGCCTGTCCTCCCCCCAGTGGAGGAAAGCCCCTACCGCAGCCCCAGCCATCTGGCTCCCCACAGCCCGGAATACCAACAAGAGCAAGCGCAGAATGGCCACGGCCTGCAGAATCAGGAGCCCAAGACCGAAGGAGGAGCTTACAGCGAGATAGACCAGCTGGTACGCAGCAGTCACCAACGAAATGGCACCACCGCCTTTAGCTACGCCGACTTCGGAGCCTGCGCCCACCTCTATCTGGAGGCGGCACTGAAGGACCAGCAGCCGATGATTCCCACCCAGTACCTGCAGCACCTGAGTCTGAGCCACCAGCAGAAGCTCCACCAGCTGTGCTCCACCATGACCCAAGGCTTCCTTGCCTCCCCCACTGGCCAGGCCGCAAAAGCAGCCTCCTGGCGGCGGGCGGAGTACCAGTTCAAGTACCGACTGAAGGAACATATCCTCAACGGCTCCATGGACCTGATATATCAACGAGAGGACGGTTGCTACCAGATTGTGGACTACAAAACCGACCAGAAGGAGCAGCCAGAGCAGTACTTCATCCAGCAGGCAGCCTACCGCGCGGCCGCCGCCGCCATCTGCGGCGTGCCGGAGGAAAAGGTCCACTGCGCCCTCTACTACCTGCGCACCGGCCACCTGGTGGACATCACTGCGGCCTGCTCCCAGGTGCATCTTGAGCAGCTGGTGGAGTTGGCGGAGAAATCGGAGGGATGAGCGGGGCTTGTCTGCAATAGGAGAATTCCCCTCCCCCATGACAAAGCACAAAAAATACTCTATACTGTCCCCATGCTTGACCGACAGAGGAGGCAGCCATGGCAATAGAAAAGGTACGGGAATTTTTTCGTGGACGAGGCATGGAGAATCGCATTCAGGAATTCCCCGTGTCCAGCGCCACCGTGGAGCTGGCGGCCCAGGCATTGAACTGCCAGCCCTGCCGCATTGCAAAGACGCTGTCCTTTATGGTGGAAGGCAAGCCCATCCTGATTGTGGCCGCCGGAGACGCAAAGATTCACAATCCCAAGTACAAGGCCCAGTTCGCCACCAAGGCAAGGATGCTTTCAGCGGAGGAGGCCGAAACCTTGGTGGGCCACGCAGTGGGCGGAGTCTGCCCCTTCGCCGTCAATCCAGGAGTGGCCGTCTATCTGGATGAGTCCCTGAAACGATTCGACACCGTGTTTCCCGCCTGTGGAAGCAGCAACAGCGCCATCGAGCTTTCCATCCCGGAGCTGGAGGAGCACTCCGCCTTCCTCCAGTGGATTGACGTGACACGGCTGCCGGAACAAGATGACTGAACCAGACAACACCAGACGCCAGCACCAAGCACCCAGCCGACCTCCCGCCCCGCACCATGAGCCTCCCGTATCACTGGTGCTGCTGGATCTGGACG
>CAMGSV010000259.1 GCA_946061495.1 uncultured Spirochaetales bacterium
CGTACCATGCCCAGGGGGGCTTTTGTCTGGAGGCGCAACGGTATCCCGCCTCCCCCAACAAGTACACCTTTCCTTCAGCTGTGCTGAAGGCGGGGGAGGAGTTCACCTCCACCACAGTGTACGGATTCAGATGGTAGGAACGAGGCCGTTGTCGGCTGATAACTATGTATATCATTATTGAGAGGTCATAATGGACGTTCAATTACAGGAGCTGATCGACAAGATCAAGAAGGATGGAGTGGCTTCTGCCGAAAGCTCTGCTGCTGCAATTATTGCGGAGGCCGAGAAGAAGGCCGCTGCGATAATCAGTGATGCCGAGGCTAAGGCCGCAAGTATTGTGAGCACCGGAAAGAGCGAGACCGAACGCATGGAGAAGGCCAGTGTGGATGCCATTCGCCAGGCAGGTCGGAATCTCCTTTTGAGTTTCCGGGACGGAATCAATGCCCAGTTGGCTGCCATTGTGTCTGCCCAGACAACTGGTGCCCTTTCAGCTGATGCATTGAAGACTCTGGTGCCAGAAGCCGTCAAGGCTTGGGCTGCAAACACTGCAGCGGAGGATATTTCCGTGCTGCTGCCCGCCAAGGAGCTGGCTGCAGTTGAGGCTTCCCTCCAGGCAGCCTTGAAGGCTGAGATGGCAAAGGGACTGGAGTTGAAGGCCGACAAAAGCCTTGCTGCCGGTTTCCGTATTGGCTCCAAGGATGGGGCTGCCTACTACGATTTTTCTGCCGAGGCAGTTGCGGATCTCTTCTCGGCATATCTGAACCCCAGGACAGCTGCCATCATGAAGGAGGCAGCCGCCACTGTAGGGGAAGGAAGCAACTAAGTGGCAAGCTGGTATTATCTGATGTCGCAGTTGCCCTCCGTCAGCGTCACCAGCGAGCGGACGCCACTGCCAATCACAGAGGAATACTTTTTGGATCTCTGCTCCCGGTTCCTTGATGCAAAAAGCATGAGGACACTGAAAAATTTGTCATTGGAGCCGCCCCGTGAAAGCAAGAGAACGGGGTCAGCCTTTTTGGACGCCTGGTACGACAGCGAGCGTACCCTACGGTATTCATTGGCAAAGATCCGGGCTCTCAAGATGAAGAAGGATGTGGAGATTCCCCTCCTGTCCGCTCCACCTGACATTGTTCAGGCGGCTCGGACAGCCTGTGGAATGGACAGCCCTCTGGAGGCCGAGCAGTACCTGAACGAGGTGCGAGTGGCCATGATGGATCGGGTTGCCCCTATGGACCATTTTTCTACGGATGCCGTGTTCATGTACGGCCTCAAGTTGAAGCTGGCCCAGAGAATGAAGTCGTTTACAGAAGAAGCGGGTGCTGCTTCCTATCGTGCGATATATGACCAGATACTTGGAGAATCAAAATGACGGATACAAAGGGAAAGGTCGTAGCCGTAAACGGAAACATGATAAGCGTCGCCTTTGACGGCGTTGTTTCCTTGAACGAAGTAGGCTACGTACACGTTGCAGGAAAGAAACTGAAGAGTGAGGTAATCCGTATTCGTAACGGACAGGCCCAGCTTCAGGTGTACGAGATGACAAAGGGCATCAGTACCGGTGACGAGGTTGAGTTCACCGGCGAGCTCTTGTCTGTGGAGTTGGGACCCGGTCTTTTGGGACAGGTTTTCGACGGTCTCCAGAACCCCTTGCCCCAGCTGGCCGAGCAGGCCGGTTACTTCTTGGAGCGGGGAATCTATCTCGATGCCATCCCCGACGAGCGGGTGTGGAGCTTTACTCCCGTGGCCAAGGTGGGCGACACTGTGCGCCGTGGCGATGTGCTGGGATCCGTGCCGGAAGGCCCCTTCAGCCATAAGATCATGGTTCCTTTCGGCATGTATGGAACCTATACCATCAAGTCCATCAAGGATGCCGGCGACTACAAGCTCAAGGATGCAGTCGCCGTGCTGGCGGACGAGAAGGGGGAGGAGACAGAGGTTTCCATGAGCTTCCAGTGGCCGGTCAAGCGTGCCGTTGACTGCTATGCTGAGCGTCTGAAGCCAGAGGAGACCATGGTCACCAAGGTTCGCCTCATCGACACCTTCTTCCCGGTGGCAAAGGGCGGTACCTATTGTATCCCCGGACCCTTCGGTGCAGGAAAGACGGTGCTCCAGCACACCACCAGCCGTAACGCCGACGTGGACGTGGTAATCGTCGCCGCCTGTGGTGAGCGTGCGGGAGAGGTCGTGGAGATTTTGAAGGAGTTCCCTGAGCTCACCGATCCCCGGACTGGTCGTTCCCTGATGGAGCGCACCATCATCATTTGTAACACCTCATCCATGCCAGTTGCCGCCCGTGAGGCCTCCGTCTACACCGGCGTGACATTGGCAGAATACTATCGTCAGATGGGACTCCACGTTCTGCTGCTGGCAGACTCCACCAGCCGCTGGGCACAGGCACTCCGTGAGATGTCCGGCCGCTTGGAGGAGATTCCCGGCGAGGAGGCCTTCCCCGCCTACCTGGAGTCCTACATTGCCGCCTTCTACGAGCGGGCTGGTATCGTCCGTCTCAGTGACGGCTCCATTGGCTCTGTAACCATCGGTGGTACCGTATCTCCTGCCGGTGGTAACTTTGAGGAGCCGGTGACCCAGGCCACCTTGAAGGTTGTCGGTTCATTCCACGGACTTTCCCGTGAGCGTTCCGACGCCCGCAAGTACCCCGCCATCAACCCCTACGACTCATGGTCAAAGTACAAGAGCGTCATCCGCAAGGATTGGGTTGATTATGCTCGGGGCTGCCTCTTCCACGGTGCCGAGGTTGGTCAGATGATGAAGGTTGTTGGTGAGGAAGGAACAAGTCTTGATGACTTCATCCTCTACCTGAAGAGTGAGTTCCTCGATTCCGTATACCTGCAGCAGAACTCCTTTGACGAGGTTGACGCCGCCGCAGATGTTGAGCGGCAGACCTACGTGTTCAAGCTGCTGCTGAAGGTGCTGGGATCCGACTTTGTGCTGGAGTCCAAGGATGATGCCCGTGGTTACTTCAACCAGCTGCGGCAGAAGTTCATCGACTGGAACTACAGCGTATGGCAGGGCGATGAATTCA
>CAMGSV010000260.1 GCA_946061495.1 uncultured Spirochaetales bacterium
AAAAACGCGAAAGGGCTGACTGAAAACCGTGTCAGGTATACGATTTTATTCGTGTATGCCAAGATGAAATCTTGCAAGAAGCGGTGAAATATGTGATAATGGGGTATGGAGGTCATCCTATGGTGGCAATTATTGTCGGACTTGTGTTGATTGCGTTTACTGTGTTTGCGGCCCTCCCCGGTGGACTTGCCTGGGGAGCTGAAATCATCGCCTTCTTGAAGGGGAGTTCCCCGGTGCTGGCAGCCTTTGTGGGGCTGATTTCTGTGTTCATCGGCATCGCTGACTTGAAGGACAAGAACGAGGCAAAGAAGGAAGAGGAGGCCAGCAAGGAGGAGTAGCTCCTGTTGGTACCAGTTTTGTATAAGGGACGGCTGCTGAGTCGTCCCTTTTTTTGAGGTGAACTATGATTTTGAAGAAGGATTCCATTTTTGTGGTGGCGGGGGACTCTGTCACTGACTGCGATCGGGACTTTTTGGCGCCCACCTGGAAGAGCGAATCCCTGGGCAACGGCTATGCCTATTTCCTGCAGGCTGCCCTGACAGGGTTCAGCCCTGAGCTGAATGTGCAGGTTGTCAATCGTGGGGTGGGCGGCGACACCTCAGCTCAGCTATTGGAGCGGTGGCAGGAGGATGTGCTGGAGCTGCAGCCAGACTTCATCTCCATCCTCATCGGGGTGAACGATGCCTGGCGCCACTTTGACGGTCACGCCAGGGAGAGCGAGCTCATCGACGTGGCAGGCTATAAAGAAAATTGCCGCAGTATGATTGCATCCGGTCTTGCCTGCGGGGCGGGCATCTGCATCATGTCCCCCTTCATGCTGGAACTGAACAGGGAGGATCCCCTGGGTGCCATGGTGCGCCAGTACGCTGCCGCCGCCCGTGAGGTGGCTGCTGAATTTCACCTGCCCTTTGTGGACCTGCAGGCCGCCTTTGACCAGGCCCTGTTCCGCCGCTACACCTGCAACTTCTCCCCTGACAGAATTCATCCCAACGAGGCGGCCCACATGATCATCCTGCGGGAGCTGTGGCGCACCCTTTCTGGAGAAAGCCTGCTGTAGGCTGTCTGAACTTCCATTTTTTTCGTGGCGGCGGTGGACTTATTCTCCGTAGGGAGGAGTCTCCTCCGCTGCCAGGGAAGCCCCTTCCTCACCAAAGTCATAGTCGTCCTCAAAGAGCTGGTCCGCCAGCAGGGCCGGGGCGGCTCTTCCCACTGGTACCGTGACGGCTTTTTTTCCTGTTGCCGTGAGGGCTTTTCCCTCTGATACTGCTGCGGTGCTGTGGCCTCGTTCCGCCTCGGTTTTCAGGCTGGCGGCCAATTTTTCTCCCGCCGCCTGTTGCTCCGCCAGGAATTCCTTGCAGGCTGCCAGAATGTCCTCCGCCTGGTTCCGGGGGATGTGGAGGAGGGCCGCAATGGGAGCCGCCTCGTAGGCCTCCTGTTCCTGGGGACCAGCGGGCAGCTTGATCTTTCCGGCGGAGGTCTTGATGGCAGGGCTTGTCTGTCCACGTCCTTGGGTGGGCAGCAGGTGCTTGCCGGTGGCCTGTAAGGTTGCCTCCGCCTCTGCCAGATAGCGCTGGCAGTCTTTCACCAGCTGCTCTGGACTGGTGAAGGTGAGCATGAGGCTTCTGGCCCGCTTGTCTCCCACGTGGGGCATTCCGGCGAAGACGCTGACGGTGTTCTCCTTTGTCCTGAGCCGCTGGTTCCGGCTGGTGGCGAAGCGGTGGGTTTCGTCCCGGACTCGCTGCAGCAGCCGCAATGCATCGCTGCGCTTTGGCAGTCTGATGGGGGTGCTGTTGCCGGGGCGGTAGATTTCCTCGTCCCGCTTGGCCAGTCCCGCCACGGGAATGTCCAGCTGGAGGGCGGACAGCACGGACTGGACGGCGTTCACCTGGCCGATGCCACCGTCTATGAGAATCAGGTCCGGCAGGTCGGCCTGCTCGTTCAGCAGACTGGTGTAGCGGCGGGCCACCGCTTCCCGCATGGAGGCAAAGTCGTCGATGATGCCGTCGGTGGTCTTCAGGCGGAAGTAGCGGTAGTTCTTCTTGTCCGGGTTGCCGTTGGAGAAGCTGATGAGGCTGGCCACGGGAAGCCGCCCGCCGATGTGGGCGATGTCGAAGCCCTCGATGCGTACCGGCAGATGGGGCAGATTCAGGTGCCGCTGCAATTCCTCCATGGCGGGTATGTCGCCCCGTTCCCGCAGCCGCCGGATGATGTCCTCCCGTGCGTTCTGGAAGGCCATGTTCATGGCTGCCAGATGTCGTTTGTAGTCTGGCAGCGGCGCCAGATGTCGTTTGTAGTCCGGCTGGAGGGTGGTGTCCATGTTCTCGGAGACCACCTGTATGTCCGGGGTGGCATCCATGGTGGCGGCGAACCACTGGCGGCTCAGGTCAACTCCGGTGGTGGTGGGAACGAAGATTTTCGGAGGAATCATGGCCGCCTCGGTGTAGTAGGCCGAAAGGAATTCTCCCAGCAGCTCCTCCGTCTCGTTGAGGCTGACGGTGCGGTAGTTGTCCCTGCCTAAAAGCTTGCCCTGCCGCATTTTGAGCACCGTGAAGCTGGCCAGCTCCCCCTCGCTGAAATAGGCGATGTAGTCCCGGTCCTCCGGGTCGAAGTCCTCCACCACGTTCTGGCTGCGGAGCACCCGCAGGGCGGCGAGGCCGTCCCGCAGTCGGGCTGCCTTCTCGAACTTCAGCTCCTTGGCCGCCTGCTTCATCTCCGCTGTGAGCCGTGCCTCCGTGTCGGGGCCTTTGCCCTCAAGAATCCGTTCTATCTCACCGATATACTCGTTATAGGTGTGTTCTGATTCCCGGCCACAGCAGGGGGCGCCGCATCTGCCGATGTGGTAGTACATGCAGGGGGACTCCCGGTTCCGCAGCACCTTGCAGCGGCGCAGGGGATAGAGCCGGTGGAGGGTTTCGATGAAGGTGTCCAGGGCTCCCACATCGGGGAAGGGGCCAAAATACTTGGAGCCATCCTGCAGGATCCGCCTTGTCTTGAACAGCCGGGGAAAGGGTTCGTTGGTAATCCGCAGCACCGG
>CAMGSV010000261.1 GCA_946061495.1 uncultured Spirochaetales bacterium
ATTATATTATATCTATACAACATTAGCTTCTCGGATATTTTTCTCCCCTTGTACAACTATGAGATTTGGAGTATTATATAGAGAAGCACAATTACATTTTAATGAGGTTGACTGGTGTCTAAAATCCAGATGAAGAATGCCATCGCAGAGCTTGATGGCGATGAGATGACTCGAATCCTGTGGCAGGTGATCAAGGACAGGCTTTTGCTGCCCTTCGTTGATTTGAAGGTTGAGTACTATGACTTGGGACTCAAGGAGCGGGATGATTCTGACGATGCGGTCACCTACAAGGCGGCGGAGGCCATCAAGCGGCTGGGGGTTGGCGTCAAATGTGCCACCATCACCTCCAACGCAGCCCGCATGGAGGAGTACCAGCTGAAGCAGTTGACCCCCAGCCCCAACGGAATCATTCGTGCCGAGCTTGACGGCACCGTGTTCCGCAAGCCCATCATTGTGAACAACATCAAGGGAACCGTCTCCTGCTGGCAGAAGCCCCTGATTCTGGGCCGCCATGCCTACGGCGATGTGTACAAGAACTGCGAGATTGCCGTAGACGGGCCGGGAAAGGCCGAACTGGTGTTCACCGCCGCAGACGGCACCGAAATCCGCAAGACCATCATGGAAATGAAGGGTCCCGGTATCCTCCAGGGAATCCACAACACCGACAAATCAATTGAAAGCTTTGCCCGCTGCTGCTTCTTCTATGGTCTTTCCGAGAAGGTGGACGTGTGGTTTGCCACCAAGGACACCATCAGCAAGACCTACGACGGACGCTTCAAGGAAATCTTCCAGCAGGTGTATGACAAGGAATTCAAGGCTGAATTCGAGAAGGCAGGTTTGGAGTACTTCTACACCCTCATCGACGACGCTGTTGCCAGAGTCATGCAGAGTCCTGGCGGATTCCTGTGGGCGTGCAAGAACTATGACGGAGATGTCATGAGCGACATGGTGGCCTCTGCCAGCGGAAGTTTGGCCATGATGACCAGTGTGCTGGTTTCTCCCGACGGAGTTTTTGAATATGAGGCAGCTCATGGAACAGTTCAGCGCCATTATTACCGATACTTAAAGGGAGAGATGACCTCCACCAACCCGGTGGCCCTTATCTTTGCCTGGACAGGAGCCCTGGCCAAACGAGGTGAGCTGGACGGAACACCAGAATTGGTGGAGTATGCACAGAAATTGGAGAAGGCCACTCTGGACACCATCCAGGAGGGCATTATGACTGGCGACTTGGCGAAGATTGCCAATCCCCCTGCAAAGCAGGTGCTGGACTCATGGCAATTCATTGATGCCATTGCCCGACGGCTGTAGTCAAAAAGAAGGAATTGAGGGGAGTCAAAATGGTAAAGGATACTTTTAAAATACTCTGTGCAGACGATAGTGTTTCCATCAGAACCTATCTCACCGAGCTGCTCCAGTCCTGGGGCTATGCCGTCACTGCCTGTTCCAACGGCAAGGAGGCATGGGAAACCTATCAGAAGGATCCCTCCTTTTCCGTGTTCGTGTTGGACTGGGTGATGCCGGAGATGAACGGTCTGGAGGCATGCAAGCTGATCCGAAAGAATGAGGACACTAGCTACAAGTACATCATCATGCTCACCAGCAAGGATTCCACCGAGAACATCGTTGAGGCCCTGAATTCTGGTGCCGATGATTACCTCACCAAGCCCTTCCATCCTGCCGAGCTGAAGGCCCGCATCCACACTGCCTACCGCTTCTTTGAGTACGAGAAGCGGCAGCAGTCCATTGCTGATGAAACTCGGCTGGCCTGCTACCGTGCTCTCACCGAATTGGCAGAGGCTCGTGACTACGAGACAGGACAGCATCTGGCACGAGTTTCCGCCATGTCACGGCTTCTGGCAAAAAAATTGGGACAAAGCGAGGACTTCCTGAATCAGATTGAGATTTTCGCTCCCATGCATGACATTGGAAAGGTGGGAATCCCCGACGGAATCCTTCATCTTCCCAGAAAGCTTTCCCCCCAGGAGTTCGACATCATCAAGACCCACACCTCCATTGGCTACGAGATTCTCAAGGGCAAGCCCACCATGGAGATGGCCGCCGACATCGCCCACTACCATCACGAAAAGTGGAACGGCTGTGGCTATCCTGAAGGATTGAAGGGAGAGGAAATCCCCCTGTCCAGCCGTATTGTCTCCATCATCGATGTATACGACGCGTTGCGGGCTATCCGCCCCTACAAGAAAGAGTACACCCACCAGGATTCCGTCAATCTGATCTACAAGGAAAGCGGCACCTCCTTTGACCCCAAGGTGGTGGAAGCCTTCCGTGAGATTGAACACGACATCAAAGCACTCTTTGACAACTCCTACAAAACCTTCGCAGAGACACCTCATTAGTTGTCAAAAGGCTTCACGGAGTCCCATTGATTTTGTGACAAGCTCCTACTAGCAAGAAAGTCTGCACTCCAGAAACTGGATGCAGGCTTTTTTCATTCCAGCAGACCTCCCCAGGGGATGGAAAACTGGTGGCAGAGCTGCTGGTAGTAGGCGGCCACCTGGGGAGAGGTCAACTGGCTGACGAAAAAGCCCGGACCAGGAACAGCAGCAGAATCTATTGTTGGAGCTGCAGCTGGTTCCTGACAGGATTCGGGGGCGGACTGGGAACGAATACGGAGTGCCTGACGAATCACCCCCTCACGGGAATCCACCACCAGCACCTGCCTTCCCGCCAGCAGCTGGATTTCCTGGGCAATGTGGAGGAAGTGGGTGCAGCCCAGAACGATGGTGTCCGCCCCCTGCTCCAAAAAGAACTCCACGGCAGGACGGGCAGCCTCAAGATAGAGCTCACGGTCCTGGCTCAGCAGATGCTCCTCAATGAAACGAATCAGCTGGCCGTCACCACGGCTCACCACCCGACAGCCGGCGGCAAAATCCTCCACCAGGCGGCGGGTATAGGGATGGCATACCGTGGCCTCGGTAGCCAAAAGCCCCACCACCTTGTTCCTCGTTCTGGCCGCCGCCACCTTGATGGCCGGTACGGTACCGATAAACTTCACCTG
>CAMGSV010000262.1 GCA_946061495.1 uncultured Spirochaetales bacterium
CTGGCCTTGAAGAAAGTGTAGTTTTGGAGGACAATCCTTTGACAAAAAAAATTAAAATGATAAAGAATATCATCATCGGTTTTGTCATTGTCCTTCTGTCTGGTTGTGCCAGTCAGAAGGATATACCGACACAGGCCCACTATCTTGCCTTGTTGCCGGAGAATGCGGATATCTATCTACGTTTTCCGGTACAGGAAAACAAGGAGTTGGCTGAACAGCTGGTGGCAGCCATGGCGCCACGTACAAAGGAGACGGATATCCAGAAACTCACGGATCGTTTCGCCATGATGTACGGTGCCGTAAAGAACAAGGAAATAGCTGCCGTTGCCGCTGGCTCCTTTCCAAAGATTGGGCTGAGTTTTGCCCTCAAAAAAAAGCATGGCTGGATTGCCACTAAGGATGCATCCATTCCGGTAACGGGAAAGTATTATCAGTACCGGAATCTTCCCCTACAAATCGCATTTCCCAATTCCTCCACAATGATGGCCGCTACCCAGGTGACTCCACTGCTTGAGTCCTTTCAGCGGCTGGGAAATACACCGCCATTACCAGCTCAATCCGAACTTTTCGGCCGGTTTCAAGAACTTTCCTCCAGCCAGTCAATTGACTTTTATGCTGCAGATGTAATGGCCTCATTGGCTTCTTTTATGAGCTTTGGTCTGAGCATCAGTCTTCCTGTCAAGGATATGTATGGTAGCTTCATTCCCACCAGTACAGTGGCTGGTGATGGAAGCCAGCTCTATGCCTTCAATGGGTATCTGGGATTGCCCGATTCCCGTGCTCTGAAGCCAGCCCTTGTAGCCCTCAGAATCCTTGCTCGCACACTGGGCATACATTTCTCTGTCTCTGGTCAAGAGGGAGACTCTGTCATTCATATTTCTGACGTTACCATCTCCCAAAAATCATTGGCGGAGTTGATTTCCAAGGTTGTACAGTAGCGCCAACCAGTTGTAATGGTGCATACTATGTTTGAAGAGGAGATATGTATATGGACTCAAAAATAATCTTGAAGGCAGAGGATCTGGACGGCTATTTGACGGACAGGGATCAGGAGTATCTTTCCCAGATGGATGTGCTCTACGAGCGGGCCATGAATTCCTTTAAGATTATCTCATCTGGTGGCTTTAGTTCTGCCATTGCTGCCGAGGAACGAAAGGTAATCGATGTTTTCAACGAGATGGGAAACTTGATGCAGCAGATTTGCGACGAGGTCCCCGGTCTCCAGGTCTTTTCCTTCTGCACCGAGCCGGGAAGCCATGCGGAAGCCTCCCGTGTCATCGCAAAGCTGCGGGACATTCGCACTGACCACCAGGAATTCGTGTACTACAGTCAGCGGGCCTATGAGATGCTGTTCCGTCAGGCCTACACCGGCAGCCATTCCGACAACAAGAATTATCTGGTGGTAAAAACTCCAGTCACCGCACCGGTGCAGAATTATTCCGTTCACAAGATTCCCGACATTGACCACAAGATTGAGAATTCCGTCATGTGCGTCATGCTGCGAGGAGCCTTGCTTCCCTCCATGATTATGTCCAAGGAAATCGAGGAGTATTCTTCCCACGGATTTGTCACCCCCTTCGCACTGTTCAAGATAAAACGCAACGACTCTAAGCACGAGAACGACATGGAGTACATCCTTGACCTGAAGAATTCATTCTTCAACCTTGAGGAATTGAATGGCAAGGACCTCATCTTTGCGGACCCCATGAATGCCACCGGCGGCTCCTTGGTGACGGTGGTGAAGTACCTGCTGGAGCAGGGGGTGAAGCCTCGTTCCATCAAATTCTTCAACGTCATCGCCGCCCTAAAGGGTGCCCTGCGGGTTGTCCGAGCCTTGGACAACTGCACCGTCTATACCTTGTGGATGGATCCCGTGCTGAACAGTTCCGCCTACATCATGCCGGGACTTGGAGATGCTGGCGACCGCCTCAATGGCTGTGATACGGAGGATTCTCCACGGAACATCATCCAGCTCATTGCAGACTATGGCTCCAACATTACCAGCTTGTATCGTTCCCAGCTGCGAAAGATTGAGCAGACGGTGCTGGGAACTATCTGAGTATGAACAAGTCCTGTCTCAATGGCCTTGGTTTTGCCTTGTTCATAGTACTTCTTCTGTCCTGCAATTCCTCTGGGGGGCTGCAGGTTCCAGGAGAAACCAAAAGGGTGCAAGAAAACCTTCTTTCTGAGTATTTCTTGGTGGGCGATGCCTACCTTGAGAACAAGAAGTACGACAAGGCCATTGAGTTCTACACCAAGGCCCTCGAGCATCCCAATTTGACTGATTCGGCTCGCTACAAGATAGCCTATTCGTACGCCCTGGCAGAAAATTGGGACAAGGCGATTCCTGCCTACAAGGATTTGCTGGCAAAGGATCCGCAGAACATGGAGTTGGAAAAGAGCCTTGCCTACTTGTATGCCCGCCAGGGAAATCTTGCCCATTCCGCTGCCACCTACCGGAAACTGACGGAGAAGAATCCCTACGACCAGGCATTAGTGGAGAATTTCATTACAGTGCTGATTGCCGGAAATTATCTGGAGGAGGCAGAGGTGGCGCTGGAGCGACTGAAAACCGACTTTCCGGAGAACACCACCGCCGAAGAGCTGGAAAAACAGCTGGCAGCTGGCTGGGAGGCACTTGAAGGAAAGCCGCCTGTACCGCTCGAAGATGAAAAGCAGGAGGATGCGTCCACCGAAGGGGAGGAGCCTCCTCCAGCAGAGGAAGAGACCGATGGAGAATCCGTTTCTCTCCAAAGTACCCATGGGTGATTCATCGCGCTGAGAATTAAGCGTGCCCCCGTTCCCCTTCATTCCACGCTGTCGTAAAAAAAACGGATTGCAAGAACCCGATTCTTACAATCCGTTTTTCTTTATTTACGAACAAACTGTCAAACTGTCAATTGAAGCTTCTACTTGTTGTCCTCTTCCCTTGCATATTCAGAGATGTACTTCCGGTATTTCTCTGGGTCAACCCTGAATGCTACGATGGCCGTATCTGAATCCTCAAAGGCATGAATCAAGG
>CAMGSV010000263.1 GCA_946061495.1 uncultured Spirochaetales bacterium
CTCGGTTCCCTTTGCATCATAACAAATTACGTTGTAGCGAACTTGATTCTGGTAGGCGTCTACATTGCCCATGTACCAGTACACGGTGACGTCGCTGTCCTCCTTGCCCTCCACGCCCTCAATTGCGCTGATGAGGGGGGTGGCTAGGGAGGTGCCCCGAACAATGCTGCTGAAGGGGGACTGCTCTCCGCTATGGCTCACTGCAGTGACCCGGTAGTAGTAGTCAGCTCCGGAGGCAACCTTCATGGTGTAGGTGGTTTCTTCGCCGGCAGTCTCGCCCACCTGCACAAAGGTGTCGAACTGGGTGCTGGCGCGGTACACATTGTAGCGGACCGCATCTTTTACTGAATCCCAGCTGAGTGTTATCTCACGGTAGCCACCCTGGGTGGATGTGAGTCCCGCTGGGGCTCCAAAGCTAACGGCAGCTCCATTGGTCGTTTGGTTGTTTTCCGTTGATGCTTCCGGATTGCCAAAGGATGGCTTTTCTAGGAACTGGTTCTTGCATCCAGTGCCAAAAGCAAGGACTGCCAGCAGTGCAAGAGCAACACTGACCAATACTAAAAGATTCTGTCTACGCATACGGACTCCTCTCATTATATAAAACTGCTATTATAGACAATATATTTTTTTTTCTCTAAACTCAATGTGTTTTCTGGTTTATGACCATGAAAAAAAAATGAAAGAAATATGAACGTTTTTCTGACGGACAATTGCGGATTCTGCCCACCTTGCACTGTGGAAAAAATTATGGTATTCTCACCACCATGGGTCGTTCCGTTTACGAGTTTTCATATAAAGAGCGCAAGAAGCTCAGAAATACCATACTCTTCTTTGTGGGGTTGTTCCTCCTCATCTTTGGGCTGAGCACCCTTGTCTCCAAGTTCCTGCTGTTTCCCGTGGTGGTGAAGTCCGACTCCATGCTGCCCCGCACTGACCGTGGTGGCGTGGTGCTGGCATCCCCCATTGGCTCGGTGGAGCGGGGGACCACGGTGATTCTCAAGCCCCAGTTGATGGAGCGGATGGGAGCGTTCAAGGCCCTGGCCAGCCGCTTTGTCTCCTTTGTCACCTTCCAGCAGCTGCAGGCCTTTGAGCCGAACGGAAGGGCCTATGCCGCCGGCAACGTGATGCGCCGGGTGGTGGGGCTTCCGGGTGACACCATATATATGAAGGATTTTATCCTGTATGTGCGGCCCGCTGGAGACCAGCACTTCCTGACGGAGTTCGAGCTGGCGGACATTTCCTACGACATCAACATCGGCGGTCTGCCGGAGGGCTGGGACCGGACGATGGGTGCTGCCGGCAACATGGATGAGCAGACGCTGGAGGAGGGGGAATACTTTCTGCTGTGCGACAACAGGATTGAGGGGGTGGACTCCCGCATCTGGGGGCCTGTCCCCAAGAAGTCCATCGGCGGCAAGGCCCTGTTCCAGTATTTTCCCTTCTCAGGCTTCGGCGCCCTCTAGGCTCCTCTCAGAACATGACATCCTTTGATGCCATTCCTTCTCTCTACCTCCACATTCCCTATTGTGGCTCCAAGTGCTCCTATTGCGACTTCTTCTCCCTGCCGTCGGCGGGGGTGCCTGACCAGTATGTGGATGCGCTGGTGGCCCAGCTGTGCTCCTTTCGTGACGCAGGGCTTTTGGGGCGGCTGGAGACGGTGTACTTTGGGGGCGGCACCCCCAGCCTCCTTTCCTGCAGCCAGCTTTCCCGCATTATGGAGGAAATCTTGCCCCACCTGGAGCCAGATGCCGAGGTGACGCTGGAGGTGAACCCGGAGAGCCTCACCAAGGCGCTGCTGGAGACGGCGGAGCGCTGGCGGGTGAACAGGATTTCCATGGGCATCCAGAGCCTGGAGGACCGGGTGCTGGGCTGCGTGGGGCGGCGCTGCACCGGGGTGAAGGCACGCCGGGCACTGGCGCTGCTGGCGGAAAGCGGCATGGCCTTCTGCACTGACTTCATAGCGGGGCTGCCGGAACAGGGGGACCAGGAGTTTCTTGCCGGGCTGTCGGAGGTGGTGGCCTACAGGCCCCACCACATTTCCCTATACTCCCTGACGGTGGCGGAGGGCACCCGGCTGCACCGCCAGATTGAGTCCGGCCAGCTGGACTGGGTGCCGGAGGCCGCCGACAACCAGTGGATTGCCGGCCGTGACCTGCTGGAGGCGGCGGGCTACCTGCAGTACGAGGTGTCCAACTTTGCCCCCGCCGGTCAGGAGAGCCGCCACAACTGCGGCTACTGGAGGCAGCAGTCCTACCTGGGGGCGGGGGCGGGGGCTGCGGGAACCCTGTACCGCTGGGGAGCTGCTGGGGAGCTGCTGGGGGGCCTGCGCTACACCAACACCACCAACATTGACGAGTACGTCGGCTTCTGGAGCGCCGCTGGCGGCGGACAGGGCGTTTTTTCTGATAGCGGAACTGATTCTGGTGGAGAAGCTTTTTTGGGCCACACCCTGCTGGAAGCCATGCCCGCCCAGCGGGAGGAGCTTGACCGGGACACCCTGGCATTCGAGCACCTGATGCTGACCCTGCGGATGAAGGAGGGGGTGGACTGCGGCGAGTACCGGCGGCGGTTCGGCAGGGGGCTGGCGGCGGCGGCAACAGGCGGGCAGGAGGCAGACGGGAGGAGGGCGGCCGCCTTCAATGACTTTTGCCGACGTGGCTGGATGCAGGAGCGGCAGCAGGGCGGGGCGGTGGCAGGCTACACCATGACCGGAGAGGGCCTGCTGTTCCTGAACCTGATTCTGGAGCGGCTGTTGGAGTGCTAAGGCTCCGAGCGGAGCCCTTGTTCTTGCTGGAGCAGAAGAACCCTTTCCAGAGGCAGACCAGTACAGACCTGGACTTGCTCGTTGGTCATACCAATGGCAAGCATGGCCCGTGCCGTCTCCAGCCTGGTTTCGTAGGCACCCCGTTCCAGCCCTTGCTCCAAGCCGATGGAAATGCCTTCTTCCCGGCCGGTTGCCAGCCCCCGTTCCAGCCCAGCGAAAAGTCCATCCTCGTAGGCCTCCTCCTTCAGTACCGCCAT
>CAMGSV010000264.1 GCA_946061495.1 uncultured Spirochaetales bacterium
TTTTTGCTGACTACGAGCGGCCCGCCCTCCGTGTGGCTTCCTTGATGAAGCTGCCGGTCATCTACATCCTGACCCACGACTCCATCTTTGTAGGTGAGGATGGTCCCACCCACCAGCCCATCGAGACCTTGGCCTCCCTGCGGGGAATTCCCGGCGTACAGGTGCTGCGTCCTGCCGATGCAGAGGAGACCAACGAGGCTTGGCGGATGGCAATGGATTCCAAGGACCATCCGGTGTGCCTGCTGCTGAGCCGCCAGAACCTGACCGTCTTTGAGAAGGAGGATGCTGACTGGAAGAACACCATCAGGTGCGGTGGATACATCGTGCGGAAGGGCGGCGACACTCCCGACATCACTATCGTGGCCACTGGCTCCGAGGTGGAGCTGGCGTTGAAGGCCGCCGACTTGGTGCAGGATAAGCGGATTCGGGTGGTTTCTGTTCTGGATCGGGAGCTGTTCCTGAGTCAGCCCAAGACGCTGCGGGATACCATCTTGGGTGGTGCCCAGCGTGTGGTGGTGGCAGAGGCCGGAATCAAGATGGGATGGGAGGCGGTGGCCACCAGCCAGGAGGACTTGTTCTGCCTCAATGGGTTTGGAGCCTCCGGTCCTGCCGCAAAGGTTGCCGAGCACTTTGGGTTTACCGCCGAGAAGCTGGCTGAGGTGCTGAAGAAATAGAGAAATAGGGGTCTCTCCTCAAAGGGAGGCCCCACAGCCCAGCGCAACCATCGTTGATTTCTTTAGAAAACCTCCTTGGTAAAGAATTTTCTGAGGTGAAATTTGTCCATTGCTGGTGGCTCAATATGTTTCATAAAAATATTTGTCCACCGTGTCGCACACTCCCTCTCCGTACATCAGGCCAAGAGACTTGGCAGTAGTCCGGAAGTCATGCTCGTCAGAAAAAAAAGTCATTTCATCCTTTTCCTTGTCGTATACAAAATATCTTTCCCATCGGCCACTGCCATACAAGAACTTGTCAGTCTCCTTCCACTCGTACACATTCTCCACCAGCAGCTTCCCTCCCCTCATCCTCAAGTCATACCGACTGACAAAGGGCTGCTGCTGGACATAGAAGCTTTCAGATACTTCTATCCTTGTAAAGTAGTACCTTCTGGAAGTAAGCATGAAATCAAGAATGCAGGTTAGCCACATGGCGATGACAAGGTGCTTTTTCGCTTTGGAGGCAGGATTCCCGGAAAAAAAATACCTATGGGTTAGAATTGATGCAAGAACAGCCAAGCCTACAATGCAGAAGCCTGAATATATCTTCACCAACAACTCCCAGTTGTCCAGTATAAAATTTACCATCTTAGTAGTCTCCCTTGATTCTCACTGTCCATTGCCCGGTAATGGCATAGGGCTTACCATCAGGATTCCAATCTGGGGGAATTTTATTAAGCAGGTCATATGGATCAGTAAACTTATCGTAGAATTGATAGGTTATTGTCCCATCAAAATGAGTTGTTCCATTATCATTTCGATGTATGGTTCCGTCAAATGTTCCACCCACTGTTGCCTTGCCTAGTGCAAATTTCACTTTGGTAAAATCATACGAGTTCAAAAAAGACGTCCCATCCCCAGCTTTCATCTGATTGATAAATCGTTCTTGAATGGAACCTCCTCCTTCCTTTTCTTTTGTTATTTCTTGATTATTTTTTACGGCATCTTTTATTTTCCTAAGAAGTCCCAGTTGAGATAACGTCTTATCTTCTCCCTTACCATTCCTATACAACAAATACAAATATCCGCTTGTTTTTTCCTCAACCTCTTCCTCCATCTCCCCCTCGTACTCCGCCTCCACCTCCTCCCCAACAATAGGATTCTCCTGCTCGGACAGCTCCTTGTACTGAAGCTCCCCAGATGCAGGCTTGGCTGCAAATTCTATGGGCTCAGCCTTCATCATTTCCGCCACGGCACGGCTGGCTCGTTCCCGCTCTATCTCGCTCACCCGCTTCTTCTCGCCACCGGCCATGTTCCTCTTGAGGCACACCGTGGTGGTGTAGCCTCCATACACGGAAAACTCATGGATAACGTGGTTGGCAATGTATTCCCCAGAATAGCTTTCTCCAACGTATTTCACGGTCACACGCATCCCGGGGAAAATCCGCTGGTCTCCCTCGCACTTGCATTCTGCCATTTGGTACTGCATGGAAAGGTTTTGTAGATAGGCTTTTGCTAGCACTACAGCTTCCTCCCGGTCCCGCAGGCTCTCTTCCATGATGGTGCTGTGCCATCTGCCTCCAGCTGCCTTGGAGTTGTCCTCCCAGCTCCTGCCGCCGCCCACCTTTACCGGCACCTCCACAAGGGAGACCCTGCCTGTTATCCCCTGTCCCTTCCTGCTGTCCCAGCCTACAAAGCTGCAGCCAGACAGCTGACCTTTCAGACTTTCCCGTCCTCGGAAAGACACCAGGCTCTTCCCCCACTCAAGGACCACATCCTCATTGCAGATTGTCACCTCGTCCTTTACGTACACCTTGTTCCCATGGGCGTACACGGTTTTACCGTACTTGTTGGCAGACTCCATCAAAAACTCGTAGTCCGTTATCTGGGACTCGACGAAATATTTTTTCGTACCAAAGGAATCAACCTGGGCCTTTATTCCGTAGGACTCAAGCCGACTGACCAGTGCCTCGGACAGGGTCTTGAACTCGAAGGACAAGGCTTGGTGGGCGTTCTGCAGCCGATGCAGGCAGTTTCCTACTTTCTTCCCTGTGTTCCTCCTGCATTATCAGATTTTTGTGGCAAGAAACGAGACGCTTTCCAATGCAAAAAAAATTCTCCAATCAATGAGCAAACGCAAAACCAAAAAATTTATTGTCAAAGAACAGGAAATCTTAAACCCAGAGGACAAAAAATTAGCATGATTTCTGAAGAAACATGCGACATCTAATTGACACATTCCGAGACCAGTACATCTGTAACAAATGAATAATTAATCACATCTGTAAAATACGAATGAATACTTTCTCCATGCACGGTTATAGTATTTTTTTTATAATCAAAATTT
>CAMGSV010000265.1 GCA_946061495.1 uncultured Spirochaetales bacterium
ATTGCTGCAACCATTGTCATTGGAGGTGGAGTTCTTTCAGGCGTTGCAAGCGAATTGATAGATGCGAAAATCAGCAAAAGACATTCGACGGTTGCTGATTTCGTGATTTCGGGTCTTATTGGCGCGGGGTGGGAATCGGAGACCCCACGGAGTACTGCCTCCTGTCTATGGCCCGGCAGGCAAACCTTGGCAGGGAGGGCATTGACGAGAGCCATTTCCGGGGCAGCATGGAGCGGCTGGAGGAGATTGCCTTCGATTCCGACCGCAAGCTCATGAGCACCCGCTATCTGGTGGAGGGGGTCTCCACCGTGTTCACCAAGGGGGCGCTGGATGTGCTGCTGGACCGCGCCGTCAGCATCCTGACGGCGGAGGGCGTTCGCCCCATGACGGACACCGACCGTGACCGCATCCAGAAGCAGAACCGAGCCTTCTCCGAGAACGGCCTGCGGGTGCTGGCCTTTGCCTACAAGGAGCTGGCGGAAGGGGAGACCCTGGTGGCGACGGGGGAGAACAACTACATCTTCTGCGGTCTGGTGTCCATGGTTGACCCGCCGCGGCCGGAATCCATCGCTGCAGTGGCGGACGCACGGCAGGCGGGCATCCGCACGGTGATGATTACCGGCGACCACAAGGTGACGGCCACCGCCATCGCCCGCCAGATTGGCATCTTCTGCGAGGGTGACCTGGCCCTCACCGGGCAGGAGCTGGACAAGCTGAGCGACCAGGAGCTGGACGAGGTGCTGGAGCGGGTGAGTGTCTACGCCCGTGTTTCCCCGGAGAACAAGATCCGCATTGTGGATGCCTGGCAGCGGAAGGGCCGCATCGTGTCCATGACGGGGGACGGAGTGAACGACGCTCCCGCCCTCAAGAAGGCGGACATTGGCGTGGCCATGGGCATCACCGGAACGGAGGTCTCCAAGGATGCCGCCGCCATGATTCTGGTGGACGACAACTTCGCCACCATCATCAAGGCGGTGCTGAACGGCAGGAACGTGTACCGCAACATCCTCAATGCCATACAGTTCCTGCTGTCGGGAAATCTGGCGGCCATTCTGGTGGTGCTGTTCTGCTCCCTGGCAGCCCTGCCCACCCCCTTCGAGCCGGTGCATCTGCTGTTCATCAACCTGCTCACAGACTCCCTGCCGGCCCTGGCCATCGGAATGGAACCTTCTGACCGCAGCCTCCTGCGGAACAAGCCACGGAATCCCAAGAAGGGCTTCCTCAACAGGAAGTTCGCCACCCTGCTTTTGGGCTATGCCCTGCCCATCGCCATCGTCACCTTGGTGGCCTTCTACGTGGGCCTCCGGGAGTCCGCCCTGTACGCCAGCACCTGTGCCTTCGCCACCCTCACCCTAGCACGGCTCTTTCACGGCTTCAACTGCCGCAGCGACAAGTCCATCTTTGCCATCAAGTTCACCAGCAACACCTGGAGCATCTGGGCCTTCCTGGCGGGGGTGGTGCTGCTGGCCTTGGTGATGGTGGTGCCGGTCTTGAGCAGGCTGTTCTCCGTGGCAGACTTAAGCTCCAGCCAGCTTTTGACCATCCTTGGCCTGGCCTTCCTGCCCACCTTTGTGATCCAGCTGGTGAAGGTGATTCGGGACAAGGTGCGGGGATAGAGTTGGTGGTATAGTAGATAGTAGTTGGTAAAACAGTGGATAGAAGTTAGGAGTGGGGAGTGGGGAGTGGTGGTGGTGTGCCGCTCCCCACTTTTTTTATGGAGCCAGCTGGTGCTGGCGCAGGAAGCGGCGGTACTGGAGGAGGGTGGGAATCAGGTTCAATGCCATGCCGAAGCTCTTTTTTGTACCTCCGTATTGTCTTTTCACTTCGCCCGAGTTTTGCTGCCGCTGTTGCAATACTGTATTCCCCTTGTTCATAATTTCTAATCGTTTTTCTTCCAAGTATCTCACCTCTCTATTATAAGGGACAAAATCCCTTTCGAATTATTTTCTTAAAAAAAAAATTAGAAAAATAATTTGACAGTTAGTGATTGCTACCTTAAAATAAACATATATATCGACTGACAAAGGAGGCATGTATGAAGCGGTTGAGTAGTATTGTGGCGTTTGGTGTTTTGGTTATCTTGTTCGTAGCTGGTTGCAGTCAAGATGTGAAGTTTGCGGCTGACTCCAATGTCTCCCCGGAGGTGCAGGAGGCCATCATCCACTATAGCGATGTAGGCAAGCGGCACAACCTTGAGTTGGAGCGATTCTATTTCTCCCAGATGACTGGCCGCTCAGGTGCTGTGGCGTACAAGTCTTTGGCCATAGAAGATATGTATGGTGAAGTGGAGCGCATCTATTTTGGGGACATGATCGTCGGAAGGAGTGCCGATGGTGCCACTGTGGTGGAGACCTTGGCAGAGAAGCAGCTGGTAAGCGAGAATGCCGTTGCCCTCCTTGCCCGCATAGAAAAGCTGCTGCGAAATCCTCTCTCCACTAGAGAACTGATGAATCAGGCTATCGTGGAGGTTCAGGAGGTTGCCGTCGCCACCTTGGAGGGTACGGAGCTTGACCAGGTGATGAGCTATGCGGAGACAGCAAAGGCTTCCTTGGAGTTCTGGACTGAGAATTTCGGAACCCTCACCAATGAGAACAGTGGGTGGAGCCTCCAGAAGTGGTGGGACACCAACAAACACAAGATTGCCATGATGGCAGTGTCCGACGCGGCAGGTGCGGCTGTTGGCGCCATCCTGGGAGCCTCCATCGGTTCCTCTGTAGGTGGCGTAGGCGCAGGGCCGGGGGCTGGTGTTGGTGCTGTTATCTGTGGTGCCGCATCGTCGATCCAAGGCTTCAAGGATGACAAGTTCTGTGTGGTCATTCCGTGGGAACAGTTGAATGCTGGAGTTATAGTGGTCCAGTAAATGGTAGGGGAGGCCTTCTAAAATTGAAGGCCTCTTTTTTTTGGGCATTTAAGGTCGGGACAGGGAGGGGAGTCCTGTTGGTACCGTCGGCACCTACCACTCAAAAAAATACACTACCA
>CAMGSV010000266.1 GCA_946061495.1 uncultured Spirochaetales bacterium
AGTAATTTATCACAGCGAATATTTTTTGTCAACAGGTTGAAGCTTTTTTTTTGGATTTTTTTTCATTTATTTTTTGATAGGTACTTGTTATTGATTGCATATCAATTTAGTGGTATTACATAGGCATGAGCGGTACACATTCCAAACCACATCAAATTAACATGACTGAGGGGTCGATTCCGGCCAAACTGCTGAGCTTTTCCATTCCATTGATTTTTTCCAGTATGCTGCAGCTGCTGTTCAATGCGGCGGATGTGATTGTGGTGGGACGTTTTGCTGGGGAGAATTCTCTGGCGGCGGTGGGCGCTACTGGTGCCCTCATCAATTTGATGGTGCATCTTTTTGTGGGGCTTTCTGTGGGGGCAAATGTCATCACTGCCCATTTTTTTGGTGCAGGACGAAAGCATGAGGTGGAGCAATCTGTTCATACGGCCGTTCTGGTGAGTGTTTACAGCGGCATTCTGCTGACGGTGGTGGGGATTTTTGGCACCAGCTTTATCTTGCGATTCATGCAGGTACCGGCGGAGGTGTTTGATTTGGCCAGCCTCTATCTGAAGGTCTACTTTGCCGGAATTACCGCTTCCATGGTGTATAACTTTGGCAGTGCCCTGTTGCGGGCAAAGGGTGACACCAAGCGGCCCATGTACTACCTGTTTTTTGCCGGTGTTATCAATGTCGTCTTGAATTTGCTCTTTGTGATTGTGTTCAAGATGGATGTGGCCGGTGTTGCCCTAGCCACCATCATTTCACAATGTGTCTCCGCCGCCTTGGTGATTGGCGCCCTGATACGGGAGGAGGGGGAGTTCCATCTGAATTTGAGGAGACTCCGTATTGAACGGGCCATTTTGATTCGGGTGATACAGGTTGGCGTGCCAGCTGGTTTCCAGGGGATGGTGTTTTCTCTTTCAAACATTGTGATTCAGTCTGCCATCAACACCTTTGGTGCCCAGGTGGTGGCGGGAAGCTCTGCCGCAGGTAATATTGAAGGATTCATTTATACTGCCATGAACGGCTTTGCCCAGGGGGCGCTCACCTTTTCCTCCCAGAACCTGGGTGCTGGCCGTCTTGACAGGGTGAAGCGTGCGGTGGTGGTGTCTGAGCTGGCGGTGCTGGTGACTGGCCTGGTGATGGGTGGTGCGGTGTTCCTGTTCCGGGAATTCTTTTTGGGGCTCTATTCCGACAATCCTGCTGTCATTGTCTCTGGTTCCATTCGCATTTCCATCATCTGTCTTTTGTACGCCCTCTGCGGCATGATGGAGGTGACCGCCAACACGGTGCGGGGACTGGGCCATTCGCTGCTGCCCATGGTGGTGAGCATTGCCGGTGTCTGCGGAATAAGAATCCTGTGGATCGCTACCATCTTCCAGATTCCACGATTTCATACCTTTGAGGTACTGTTCTATTCCTATCCTGTCACCTGGACGGTTACCTTGTTGAGCCACCTCCTTTGTCTGCTGGTGATTTTCCGCAGGTTCAGGGCAGGGGAACGGGAGGAAGGGCGGGCGGTAGCAGGCTAGCTCGATACAAAAACTAATTTTGCCCTGCAAACCGCCGATATTGAGAGTATGCAGGACGAAACAATTGTAACGAGTAGCAAGGTGGGCCAGCGGCTTGAGCGCCTCAATGATATGAACGTGGTGTCTCATATCTTCTTCAACAACAGCAAGATTCAGTTGGTGGCAAAGATCACCATCGGCAGGGCACCTGAGAACAACATTGTGGTGAACAACAAGCTCACCAGCCGTCATCATGCGGTGATTCAGAAAATCAAGGATGCCTATTTCATCAAGGATGAGAAGAGCACCAACGGTACCTTTCTCAATGGCCAGCGGATTCCGCCGGAAAAGTACGTGCGGTTGAATCCCGGGGACAAGATTACCATCGGAAACGATAATCTGGTCATTTCCTGAGCCCTAGGATTGCAGCCCATGGACAGGACGACTGTTCTCTTTCCCCGGAACAGGTGTTTTTCTTTGGAGGCACCTATTTTCCAAAAATCCTTGGAGCTTTTATCCCGGGGGGATTTTTTCCACTTGTTGAGCCAGGTTGTGACGGTATTGGATCGGGAGGACCCGGTATGGCGTCCTGCCAGTGCCTCGGGCAGCCCCGGCGGCTTGGTGGACTTGCTTTCCCCTGTTCCCCAGCTTCCCACCATCATTGTGCCGGACCTTCACAGCCGCTGGCAGTTTTTTCAAGAGATTCTCAATTATATTCCCGA
Organism: uncultured Spirochaetales bacterium; assembly: GCA_946061495.1. Taxonomy (GTDB): domain Bacteria; phylum Spirochaetota; class Spirochaetia; order Treponematales; family Treponemataceae; genus Treponema_F. The sequence goes on from CAMGSV010000266.1 coordinate 2,219, forward strand.
TTTTCCCCCTGATCCCCACAGCCCCTTCGACGGGACGGCTTCCGTTGCAGCGTTGCTTGCCCAAAGCAAGGTGAATGTGGTGTGTGTGGGGGATGGTCTTCATTCGGAGCTGCACCGTGAGCGGTGGTACCGGGCTCTGGAGGAGTATGAGCGGGGACAGGTTCTTGGCGGCGCCTTGGAGGAGGAGATGACGGAGGGGCTGTTCCTGATGGAGCTGGTGATGCGGTGCAAGGTGGCCTTCCCCAGAAACTTTCATTTTTTGAAGGGAAACCATGAGAACATCCTGAACCAGTGGGCGGGGGGAGACCGGCCCTTTAGGAAGATGGCTCGGGAGGGGGAGATGAGCCGCCAGTTTATGGAGGAACAATACGGTGAGGATATACTGTATCTATACAGCCACTTTGAGTCCCTGCTGCCCCTTTGTGTGGTGGCTCCCCGCTGCCTGATTTCCCATAGCGAGCCGATTCGCCCTTTCAGCAGGCAGGATATAGTTGAGGCTCTGGCAGATGAGACCGGGGAGGTGGTGCATGGCCTTACCTGGACGAGGAATAACGAAAGTCAGGAGGGAACGGTGGCTGCCATGCTGCAGGAGCTGTTGCCCCAGTGGTGGAACCAGGAAGCGGGGATGGATCGTCTTTTTGGGAAAAATCCCTTTTCTGCCCTGTATTTCGGGGGCCACCGAACTATTTCGCAGTCATATCGACTGCGGGAGGGAGGACGATTTGTGCAGATTCACAATCCGAGACATCATCAGGTGGC
>CAMGSV010000267.1 GCA_946061495.1 uncultured Spirochaetales bacterium
ACAACATGCACAATCAAGGCAATGCGGATTATCCATTCAATGTACAACAGGACATCATCAGTCTCTATCTCCACGAAAGCAAAATTCAGGCAAGCCTTGCAGATATACCCATGCAGGCTCGACTTGTCCTTGGATTTGTAAAGCCCAGTGTGGACATTGCCAGCGTCGGCAGGAAAATCAAGTCAATTTTTCCATCGGCAACAGTCATTCTGGCCAGCTCCTCCGGCTTGCTCTGCAGCCGCATGAAGGAAATGCCGCTGGACAATCTTTACGGCGATGGCATTGAGGGCAGCGACATCACACTGTTGCTGATGTCCCACCGCATAATCAAAAATATCCATGTTGCCAACATCAAGCTGGGAAAGGAAATCAACAATCCCAAGGAGCAGATTGCCCTCATCGGACGGGAGGTGGACAGAATCAATGTCCCCTTCAAGATGAGTCATCTGGATACCTTGGCCTACACCTTGGTGGACGGTCTCAGCGGCGCGGAGAGCTTCTTGATGGAAGCCATCTACAACTCCCCCAAAGGTGGCGGCGACGCCTTCTACGTGGGGGGAAGTGCCGGCGGCAAACTGGACTTCAAAAACACCTACATCTTCAACGATGGAAGCGTAGTGCAGAACAGTGCCGTCATCACCTACATCAAGCTGAATCCAGGCTATCATTTCGGCATCTTCAAGACCCAGAATTTCGAGCCCACCGCCACCAAATTCACCGTACTGCAGGCCAATCTCAAGGACAGAATCCTGTCCGAATTCCTGGACAGAACAAACAACCTGTCCAAGAACGTCATCGACGCCTTGTCGGACCATTTCCGTTGCAAGCCGGAAGCCCTGCCAGACATGATGAAGGACCACGTCTTTGCCATCAAGATTCAGGACGAGTACTACGTCAGATCCGTGGCTGCCTTTGACTTCCAGAACAAGCACATCTCCATGTACTGTGACGTGGACAGTGGCGAGGAGCTGTATCTGCTGAAGCGGACAGACCTGATTCAGGCCACCCGCCGGGATTATGAGAACTTCAGACGGGGCAAGCCAGAGCCTATTGGTGCCATCTTCAACGACTGCATTCTGCGGCGGCTGAACAACAGCTCCAACCTGGCAAAGCTCACCCTCTTCCAGAACATACCGGTGGCAGGCTTTTCCACCTTCGGCGAGCTTTTGGGAGTGAACATAAACGAAACCCTGAGCGCCATCTTCTTCTATTCCAGCACGAAGGATTTTCCCGATGAGTTTGTGGACAACTTCCACCTGAAATACAGCCAGTTCAAGTCATATTTCCTGCAGCGAAAAGTCCAGCAGCTGGAACTCATCAACAGCATCAACCAGATGATGCTCCAGCAGCTGAAGGCAGGGCTCCCAACCTTCCAGGCAGTGACCCACGTACTGGAGGATGCCGCCGAGGAAATCGACGAGATTCAAAGAGACTTGGAGAGCATCGAGGAGAACTTCAAAGGCTTTACAAAAAAACTGGTGGATACCGTACAGTCCAGCAGCGACAAAATGAACATGCAGAAACAAATCAAGGAGCTGCTGGCAAACATCAACGGACTCAACGATATCTTTTCCATCATCAATGACATTGCGGAGCAAACAAATCTACTGGCTTTGAATGCGGCCATCGAGGCGGCACGGGCGGGCAACCACGGGCGCGGCTTTGCAGTCGTGGCAAAGGAGGTCCGCAAGCTGGCAGAGCGGACCAAGAAGAGCCTCGACGACACCAAGCAAGAGGTTCAGACGGTCATTCAAGGTGTACAGATCATCAATGAGGCTCTGAATGTCAACTCCCAGAACATGCAGGAAATCACCCAGCAAACCGTCGACATTTCCAGCACCATCTCGAACCTCATCGCAGGGGGACGCCAGATTTCCACCATGGTAAGCTCGAAGGTGGGGGCCAGCAAGGATGTGGACCAGGAGGTGGAAAAAATTACGGTGTACGAGAATATTCTTGATGCCCTGCAATAATTGGACAACATCCCATTATTGCCATGGCTCCTGTTTTTCTGTATACTGAAAAAAATCGACTTAGTTTTTTAGAGAGGATAAACGATGATTAGAGGCGGCGATATTGGAAAGGGAACTGTTATCGCTGCTCTTTCCTACCTGAAAGGTAAAGATAAAGAGTAAAAAAATAGCCGCCTAGTCCCTCAACTTGTGCGGCTGTTGTTACAAACAAGTGGAGACGACCAAATGAGCTTGGGCGTTTCCTCTTTTTCAATATACCACAAGACCTTCCTTCCGTCAAATGTTATTGCCACGCGGATTGCTTCGACTACGCTCAGCAACCGAGATTTTTTTTCGTTCATTGAGCGAAGTTGAAATGACCAACAATGCCACGCGGATTTGCTCAAACCTACAAAATTTAGGTAGATTTTTTATAACATATATCTGAAATCTGTATATTAGGTTTATGTACATCAAAAAGTGCATAACAACACTTCCCTTTATTTTTTGTACTTTCATACTTAAAACCATCTAAGTCAATATTACATTCATTTTTTATATAGCTTGCACATTGTGCAAGAAAATTTGGAAGAACATATTCTGCTGGATTATATTCTTTTGTATTCAGAGGTTTATTACAATAATGATAAAGTAGTCCACCACTTTCTTCCAAGTCAATAATATTAATTTCTTTTTTCACAACTATTTGAGCAACTTGAAATTTTTCAGCACCAAGTTCTAATTTAGTTGTTTCAAAATCCTCGGAAAGATATAATGTCGGTACTCCATGTGGATTAAATCGTCCAATATCTGGAATACCTGTATCTGGTTCTAACATAGATTCATCTGTCGTATAGGTAACATTATTCATTGTTTCTCTTGCTCTATATAGCAAAGTTCCCTTTTTTATAGTAAAACAATGTTCTGT
>CAMGSV010000268.1 GCA_946061495.1 uncultured Spirochaetales bacterium
TGGTAGTGTATTTTTTTGAGTGGTAGGTGCCGACGGTACCAACAGGACTCCCCTCTCCCTGTCCCTCCAAATCCTAGAAATAGTCCGAAAAGTAGGGGGTCTGCTGCTCGATGGCGTCCTCCAGCATGTCCACGGTGGCCTCGGAGCAACGGAGGCGACCAATCTTATTTAGGTAATCGGGGTTCTTGTAGCCCAGCAGCATGGTGGTCATGGTCTGGATGTCTATCTGGTCCCGGAACCGCTTGGGGCTTGGCTCGATGGTGCCGTGGCCGTTGCGGTCTATGGTGAGGGTGAAGGAGCCCTGGTTCCAGGGTAGTAAGGGATCTGACAAAGTAAAATTCCACACACGCTTTCTGTTGTCTGGCTTGAAAGGATAACGAGCAATAAATTCCTTAATGTCCACAATGCGGGCCATAAAATAAGGAGAAATGTCTTCCTTGATTTTTGCGTCCTCCAACAGGAAGGCCAAAGGCTCGTCGGTGTAGGTTTGCCCTACTACCTTGGAAATCATGGAGAAGTGAGCACTGATGAAATTCCACAAGCCGGTACGAGCCTCTTCGTTCAAGAAAATCATTTCCTTAAGGTGGAATACCTCGTCGGCAATCCAATAGATGAGATAACCTTCCAACTCGTCCTTGTTGCTGTAGTAAACGGCGGCATTTACATCGTCGGAGTCCCACATGAAGTACTCGTTCCAGGCAAGTTCATCACGAATGAGGGCTCCGTGGGTGCGGGCAGAAAACTTATTGTATACCTCCTTGATTTCCTCGCCAGTAACCGGTACACGACGAATCTCCCCAGAAACCTTCTTGTTCTTAGGTAGCTGATAGTCTTGAATCTCGTAGGTAATCTTGTCGCTGATGATTTCCCAGCCCTTGTGGCGGTAGAAGGGGATGGAATAAGGATAGAGATAGGAAATGTACTGACCTCTATCCCGCATTTCATGGAGAGCCCGTTCCAAAAGCTTGTTCATAAGGCCGTGGTTGGCGTACTCAGGATAAGTTCCTACTCCCGTAAGGCCACCCATGTCATAGATTTGGCTGAAAATCCGCACCTTCATGGGATACACCACACACTGGGAAATAAGCTCATCTCCATCGAACCAGCCCAGCACCTGGGCCTGCTGGAAGTTGGGGAGCTTTGCCCGAAGGATTTCCTTCTCCTCCCAGCCCACCTCCTGCAGCACGTGCTTGGTCACCTGGAACACGTACTTCAAAAGCTGGTTGTACTGCTCCACCTGCTCCACTACCACCTTTTTCAGGGTGAACTTATCCTTTTTCATGGTTTACCTCCCAATGGATAATCTATCGATTTTCATTGATGCAATACAGGTCTCCCTGTCGACACACCATTCCTTCCGCCACAAGGCTTTCTACAGCCGATTCAAGGCGGTACAGCTCTATACCAGACTCCCCTTCTATCTCCTTGAGAGACAAGGCATTACCCTGAGTCTGTGCAAGGCTTCTTATAATAGCTCCACGAGCTTGACGCAAAGAGCCCTGAAACTTAGACTGACGGCTGTAATGAAGGCTCCTGCGATTGGGGTTTGCGGTGCTTTTTTTAAGCTGGGCTCCGTAGTCCATCAAGGCATAGTACCAGCGACGGGGATCCTCGTGGTACAGGGTGGCTTCTATCAAGGGCATGAGGCTGGAATCTGCCACCTTATCCTTGGCAGGCGTAATTCCTTCAGCAGGCTCTTTGTGGCCACCCTCCTGTTCTGAGGGAAAATTGTCCCTTGGAAAAAACAAAAACAGATACACAGAGCGGATATTTGTTTCGATAAAAACCTCTGGCTTGTTAAAGGCAAAGGTGACCACGGCTCTGGCTGTGTATGGTCCCACTCCCCGCAATTTTTCCAATTCCCTGGCACTGGACGGAAAGACACCTGACAGCTCCTCTACCACCTGACGGCAAGCCTCTTGAAGGTAGCCAGCTCTGCGGTTGTAGCCAAGGCCACTCCACGCTGCCAGCACCTGAGAAAAGGGGGCCTGAGCAAGGGCTTGGGCAGTGGGAAATTCCTGCAACCAGTTCAGGTACTTTGGCACCACCCGCTCTGTTTGGGTTTGCTGTAGCATCAGCTCCGACACCAGGATTTCGTAGGGGTCACAGGTTTCCCGCCAAGGAAAGGAGCGACCTTCCTGCCTATAAAAGTCCAGAATCATGGACTGGAACTCCTGTACGCTGGAGTCGTTGGGCAGGATAAAAGAGGAATTATCCATCAGCAAGTTTCCACAAGGCCCCGCTGATGTAGCTCCTGGAGAATCAGCTCCACAATCTCCTCCGGGTTGTGGCAGGCCGTGTCGATTATCAGCTGGCAGAAGCTGTAGTCGTTGTTGTCGATCTCATAAAGCTGCCGGTAGCGCTGGGAATCCTCACGGTCACGCATGGCGGTAAAGGCCTTGATTTCCTCCAGGTTCCCGCCCTCCCGATTCAAAATACGGCGAGCACGCACATCCTCGTCCGCCAGCAGGAACACCTTCAGATCGGCCTTTTCCAGCATCCACACTGCTAGCCGGGAGCCCAGCACACAGGAATCCTCCATGGCCAGCTCCACCTGGCGAGTGTCCACCTGACGGTCGTAGCTGTCGTCCGTCTTGGCCCGCTCAATGATTTCCGCCAAGGTGAGGCCGGTATCCTGGGCAAGATTACGGAATGTGTAGTTGATGAGGCTCACCCCCAGCCTGCGGGCCAGCATGGTGCTGACCGTGGTGTTGCCACAGCCGCTCTTTCCAGAGATTGCGATGCGGAGCTTTTTGCCCGCCGGAATGGAATAGTTCATGGATACCTCTTCAGTCTAAAAATCTATTGTAACTCCTATCTCTATTGTACCGTATGGAAAGGCCTTCTGTCGATACCT
>CAMGSV010000269.1 GCA_946061495.1 uncultured Spirochaetales bacterium
CATTACTATAGGAAGCTGAGGAAACTGTCGCAGGAGGAGTTGGCGGAACGTCTGGAGATTTCCCCTAAGCATTTAAGTACCCTTGAGACTGCAAAGGGATTTGCATCAGCAGAACTGATAGAGCGGATTGCTCATTTACTGGGGGTTTCCGTATCGGCTCTTTTTTATACCCCGGAAGACAAGTCTTTGGATGACAGTGATTTATCCCGCATAGACAAAATCTTGGATGAAACACTGAATTCCACCCTCATAACCATAAAATCTCGGATTCGTCAGTCCAAGAGTGACAAATGATACATTTTTCTAGGGAAGCTGATTCCGACTGCGTCAGTGCAGGGCACCCAGCCACCGGATTGTACTGGCTCAGCTGTCGGTGGGTGAAGTTGATGCTGTCTTGGCGGCGGTGCCTGAGGGGGAGCCGGTGAGCATGAAGATGAAGGTGCCGGTGGCCACGGTCTTGCGGTGCTGGTCGGTGACCTCCACCTGCATGGTGCAGATGGTGCCCCCCAGCTTCTTGGGCCGGGCGGTGCAGTGGAGTCTGGGGCCGGTGGCGGGACGCAGGAACTCCAGGGTGCCGCTGACGGTGACGCAGGGCCTGCCGCGGCTGGCTGCAACGGCGGAACCTGCCACGGTGTCCGCCAGGGTGTAGAGGCAGCCGCCGTGGACGGTGCCGTGGGGATTCAGGCTGTTTTCGGTTACCTCCAGCTCCCCCTGGGCCTGTCCGCTGGCGGCGCCTCCGACGGAGGTGACGGTGATGCCGTTGAAGGAGTTGAACAGGTGGGGGCGGTTGATTCGCTGCAGCAGGTCTGATTCACTGGGCACGGGACTCTCCTTTGGTTCGATAGGCTGAAAGGGTAGCACCTTTTTCCAGAAAAGACAAGGTGACTCCCGTTTCCCGCCGTCTGCTAGTCCGTGGAGGTGAAAACGCTTGTCCATGGGAATAGAGGAGGGGCTTCACCTCGATTGAATATGGAAACTGTTTTGAAATTGCTGATGGAGCTTTAGGAAAGCCCCTGTTCCCGGCTCACGTGGAGTGGGAGACAGGGGCGGGATTTTTTTAGATTCGGTTGATGGTTATGGTCTTGTCATGGACAAGCCTTCGTATGGTCTTGTTGACGGCTTTTCCTCGGCCAGAGGCTGTTTTGATGACGAGGGTGTAGCTGGTGTCTGCACTCAGGGTGTGGGGCAAGATGAACTCGAGGAAGGTGTTCGTATTCTTGAAAAAAGCTCCATCCTCAAGCCTGATCCAGTCCGCTTCCGTCTCGTCAATGACTCCCTGGTCATCCTGCGGGGCAAAGTAGAGGCCTGTGGCACCTGCATCTCCAGCAATCTTGAGTCTTCTGCCGGTGATTCGCACTGGCTTGGCTGGGGTGAGGGAGTTGTCGAACCTGTGGGTGGAAAGGTCTTCTATCAGGTTGATGACAGGATGGGTCTGGGCAACCTGTGACATGGAAACATTGGCCTTGCTGACCGCCTCCAGGGACACTTGGGCTGGGGTGAATCCCAAGGTGAGGGGTGGAATTTCGGTGGGACTGGGGTTTGCCGAGTTGATGCTTCCCTGGGCGCAGGGATAGAGGGTGCCCAGCTCAAAAAGGTTTACGGCCCTTCCCTGCTGCAGGAGCTCCAGGACTGCCTCCTTGAACAGCATTTGGGCTGCAACCAAGGATGCCTTGTCAAAAAGGGTGGACTTGTCGCAGACGAGGGCAATCACATTGTCCATGCCAGCGGTGGTGCGCTGGACCCGGGCATGATTTGTGTCGTCCTGCTTAAAGTAATTCTTGTGGATGGTTACGTTGACGGAACCGCCAACCTTCTCTATGGTGTTCGTATTCATAAAAATATCTCCTTGTACTATGAGCCAGGCTCTTGCTCTGGCACTCACTAAAGCAAATCATTGTTTGCTCCTTCGGGCTTCTTCGCCCTGCAAGATGTAAGGCACCCTTCTTTTGGGATGCCCTTTGCTTTCGGCAGCCGCAAGAGGCCGTGTGTTCGACGAACGCCACCGCATCCCGCTCTCTCTGGCTTGCACCAGCCTTCGGCCACTCCATTCCGAATTTGGGAGCGGCCCTATGATCTGTCTTTCATTCCTGCCCTCCTTGTGACAATATGCCGATAAGCTCCAGCCGCTGCTCCTGGGTGAAGAGGCCGCTGTTCCTTTCCAGCATGTCCCTTGCTTCCTCAAAGGTCTGCTTTCTCTTTTCCGCAGTGGCGGAGGTGATTCCCGCCCCCAGCAGAAATCCTGCCGTCACTCCCAGGGCCCCTGCAATGAGCCCCAGGGTGGTGCTGCGGGGGACGCGGTCCCCCTTGATGTAGTGGGAGACTGCCGCCTCGGTGATGTCTGCCCTCTGGGCCAGTTCCTTTTGGCTCATCTTTCTTTCCTTGAGCATTCGTTCCAGTCTGTCACCAAGATTGTCGTTCATGCTGTCTCCTTTCCATCATACTAGTAATTTATTATTATTTTGTCAAGTTATTTAATAATTTATTGCCGTTGTAATTATCATTTTCCCTGTATGGCCATGAGCCGCCGAGAGGTACCGCACTGAACATCTTACCGTGTGTAAGAGCCCAATCTTACACTGTGTAAGAGTCCAATCTTACACTGTGTAAGATTCCAATCTTACCGTGTGTAAGAGTCCAATCTTACACTGTGTAAGAAGGCAATCTTACCGTGTGTAAGATTGCACTAGTGCAGGGGGTAAGATTGCACTAGTGCAGGGGGTAAGATTGGTGGGTGTGTGGGCTCCACACTCACCGCTGCCAACTATGCGCACG
>CAMGSV010000270.1 GCA_946061495.1 uncultured Spirochaetales bacterium
CGGCGGGGACGGGAGCCCACCGAGTCAGGAAAATTCCAGCCGGTCACCAACATCAGCTGGTACGATGCCATCGTATGGTGCAACGCCTACAGCGAGAAAAACGGGCGCACCCCCTGCTACAGCTACAACGGGGAGCCTTTGCGGGACTCCTCCAACACCGCCGCCTGCGACCTGGCGGAGTGCAACTGGAAGGCTGACGGCTACCGGCTCCCCACGGAGGCGGAATGGGAGTATGCGGCACGCAGAACCTCCTCCGGCTACCAGCGGGGTGACCTGGCCAGCGGCGCCGTGGACGGCAACGGGGAAAGCGACCTGTCAGCCCAGGAGACTGCCCTGGCCTGGTTCGATGGCAACACCAACACCACCAAACCAGTGGGCACCGCAGGCTCAGCCTTTGGGTCACATGCGGCGCCCGGCTCCGGCAACAGCAACGCCCTGGGAATCTACGACATGAGCGGCAATGTGCTGGAATACTGCTGGGACTGGTATGCCTCCTATCAGGAGTTGGGGCCGGGAACCTTCAGCTCCGGACCGGAATTCGGCGCCCAGCGGGTGAGCCGCGGCGGCAGCTGGAGCCCCTACACCGGCTTCCTGTACTGCGGAGACCGCTACGCCTACGACCCCAACGAGGCCTACAACTACATGGGCTTCCGTTTTGTCACCTCACGGTAAGACAGCAGCTCCACCAAAACAAAAGGCCAGCTGCGGAGTCCCCACTGCGGCACCTCCACAACTGGCCTATTTTTACGTTACCCAGCTTCTCCAGCTGGAGAACAGTCAAGTTCTTTCCCCTGTTCAAGAGGAGTTGTCAGTTTGAACCAAGCCGTTCCAGCTGGGCCTTGGTCACCTGCCAGTGGTCTTCCACCTTCTCCACCTCCAGAATGCCGTAGCGACCCTCTGCCAGTGAGCCGGGATTCATCACCACGGTGCTCCCCACCCGGTCCACCGCCGCCGACTCATGGATGTGTCCGGTGACCACAGCCAGGGGCTTTACCTGCTCGATGACCTGACGGAGGGCTGGAGATCCCACGTGGATGCCGGAGTCAATCTTGTCGCATTCTGTGTCCTTGGGAGGATTGTGCATGATCATAATCATGTTGCTCCAGACGGCATCCCCGTCGGCGGCCTGATCCAGCACAATCTGGAAGTCCGAGGCCAATTCTTCGTCACTGCGCTCGTTGGGTGTGGTGCCGGTGAACTTGGAGCCGCCGCCGCTGCCTGCAAACACCAGCCCCTCCCGGAACACCATGCTGCCCTGGACGCAGATGTCCTCCTCCTCCAGCCGGGTGAGAAAATCCGGCTCGTCGCAGTTTCCCAGCACGGCGTACACCAGCTGGTGGCAGTCCACCAACCGACGGAGGGCTGGCTCCGCCGTCTCTGGCTGGCTGTACTTGGCAAAGTCCCCGCCAAAAATCACTCCGTCAGCCTGCTGGAACTCCTCTTTCAGCTGGTGGATGAAAACATCGTCGTCGTGCATGTCAGAAAGCACTAGAAACCTCATCTGCTCCTCCTAATTCCTTGGAAAGGCCGCCTTGAGCCTGTCCATCTGTTCTGCCGTTCCCACGGTAATCCGCAGGTAGTCTTCGATACCGGCAATATCGAAACGGCGGACAAGGATGCCCGCCTCCTTCAGTTCTTGGTACACCTGACGGCCGCTGACACCCTCCTTCACGGTGAAAACAAAATTCGTGGCGGACTCCAGCACCTGCCAGCCCCGTTCCCGCAAAAATGACGTGAGCGAGTCACGCTGGGCCACAATCTTTTTGGTACACTCCACATAATAGTCGGTGCTGCCGCAGGCAGCGATTCCAGCCTGCTGAGCCAGCACATCCACCGGAAAGTGGTTGAAGGAGTCCTTCACCCGATGGAGCACCTGAATCAGCTCAGGGCTGGCCACAGCGTAGCCCAGCCGCATCCCCGCCAGGGACAGGCTCTTGGAAAAGGTCCGTACCACCACCAGATTGGGGAATTCAGCCAGCAGGGACAGAGCACTGTCACGGCCAAAGTCGGCATAGGCCTCGTCCACCACGTGGACACGATCCTGTGGCAGGCGGCCGAGGAATTCCCGCAGCTCGTGGCAGCTTAAGGCCAGGCTGGAGGGGGCGTTGGGATTCGCCAGGATGACGCTGGAGCTGGTTTCCACCGCCGCCTGCACCATGGCCTCCAGATCCAGGGAAAAGTCTGCCTTCAGGGGAATCTTTTTCAGGGGGATGCCGTAGTAGCCGGCATACACGGGATAGAAGCTGTAGGTATGCTCCGGCTGAATCAGGGGGCGGTCGCCGTCAAAAAAGGCATAGAAGACAAAGGACAGCACCTCGTCGGAGCCGTTGCCGCAGAACACCATCTGGGGCGAAATGGGCTGTGGCAGCGAGGAGTCTTTTTCCCCGCCAGCGGCCTGGACGCAGGAGGCCATCACGCCGCCGGTTTTGTTCAGGTGGGAGGCGATGGCCTCCCGCAGCTGGCTGGAGTCCGGGTCTGCATACAGGGCCAGAGACAGGGAATGCTCCTGGGCGTGACGGCAGACCTGTTCGATGACGGCGGGGGCTGGAAGATAAGGATTCTCGTTGGCGTTGAGCTTGATGTACACCCTGTCCTTGGGCTGTTCGCCGGGCTGGTAGGGCTGTAGGTTCTGAACACGACTGGCTATCATGGGGTGCAGTATAGCAGATGTAAACTAATAGTAAAAGGGGGAGGGGAAGCCAGGAGCCCACCGTCGGCTTACACTTCGCTGCGCTCAGAGGGCGCCGCCGGCA
>CAMGSV010000271.1 GCA_946061495.1 uncultured Spirochaetales bacterium
TGCGGAGACCACCAGCCAAGCAGCAGTGCCCACAGAGCCAGAGGCAGCCCAGAGCCTCCATGGCCCTAGGGGTAAAACAGAGCTAGGTGAGAAGTAGAAAAGCTTGGCTTTCCTGAACAAGTCGCATTAGGGCTGTGGTTTGTTCCCCGAGCAGAGTTTCCCTTTGCAGAATGCAGCTCCTAGCTGCGACGTTTGTGCCGTTGCTGAGATAGGCCCTCGGAGGGTCCCTCCCTAGCTGGCTATAGGTGGGTTGCTGAGGCCTGTGCAAACAAGGTATTTTCATGCCCAATCAGCCTTGTCCCTGAAGGAGAACTCATTTGCAGTTGGTTTCAAGCTCAGGAGACCACCAGCCAAGGAGCAGTGCCCACGGATCCAGAGGCAGCCCAGAGCCTCCTTGGCCCTAGGGATAGCACAGGGCTAGGTGAGAAATAGGCAAGCATTGCTTTCCTGAGGAAGGACGAATTGGGAATGTGGTGTGCTCCCCGAGCAGAGTTTCCCTTTGCAGAATGCAGCTCCTGGAAGCGAGTTTTGTGCCGTTGCTGAGATTAGCCCTAGTAGAGTCCCTCCTTAGCTGGCTAAGTTTGGGTTGCTGGGGGCTGTGAAGAAAGGCCTTTTCATGCCCAATCAGCCTTCTCCCCAAAGGAGAACACGTTTGGAGTTGGTTTCAAGAGCAGGAGGCCACCACCCAAGCAGCAGTGCCCACGGAGCCAGAGGAAGCCCAGAGCCACCTTGGCCCAAGTGGTAGCAGAAGGCTAGGAGAGAAATAGGCAAGCGTTGCCTTCCTGACCAAAGACGCATCGGGGAAGTCCTTTGTTCTCAGAGCAGTGTTCACCTTTGCAGAACGGAGCTCAAATAAGTGAGGCTTGTGCCGTTTCTGAGATAGGCCCAAGGAGGTTCTATCCCTAGCTGGCTACCTGTGGGTTGCTGGGCCTGTGCAAACAAGGCCTTTTCATGCCCAGTCAGGCTTCTCCCCGAAGGAGAACATGTGTGGATTTGGTTTCAACCTCCGGAGAACACCAGCCAAGCAGCAGTGCCCACGGAGCCAGAGGCAGTCCAGAGCCTCCTTGGCCCTAGGGGTACAACAGGGCTAGGTGAGAACTAGGCAAGCTTGGCTTTCCTGAGCAAAGACGCACTGGGGCTGTGGTTTGTTCCCCGAGCAGAGTTCACCTCTGCAGAATGCAGCTCCTAGAAGCGAGTTTTGTGCCGTTGCTGAGATAGGCCCTCCGAGGCTCCCTTCCCAGCTGGCTAAGGGTGCGTTAATGGGCCTGTGCAAACATGGCCTTTTCATGCCCAATCAGCCTTCTCCACGAAGGAGAACACGTGTGGAGTTGGTTTCAAGCACCGGAGACCACCCGACAAGCAGCAGTGCCCACAGAGCCAGAGGCAGGCCATAGCCTTCTTTGCCCTAGGTGTGCAGAGGGCTAGGTGAGAACTAGGCAAGCTTGGCTTTCCTGAGCAAAGACGCACTGGGGCTGTGGTTTGTTCCCCGAGCAGAGTTCACCTCTGCAGAATGCAGCTCCTAGAAGCGAGTTTTGTGCCGTTGCTGAGATAGACCTTCGGTTTCCCATCAATACCTGGCTAAGGGTGAGTGGATGGGGCATGTGCCCAAAAGGCCTTTTCATGCCCAATTAGCCTTCTCCCCAAAGGAGAACACGCTTGGAGTTGGTTTCAAGGTGCGGAGACCACCAGCCAAGCAGCAGTGCCCACAGAGCCAGAGGCAGCCCAGAGCCTCCATGGCCCTAGGGGTAAAACAGAGCTAGGTGAGAAGTAGAAAAGCTTGGCTTTCCTGAACAAGTCGCATTAGGGCTGTGGTTTGTTCCCCGAGCAGAGTTTCCCTTTGCAGAATGCAGCTCCTAGCTGCGACGTTTGTGCCGTTGCTGAGATAGGCCCTCGGAGGGTCCCTCCCTAGCTGGCTATAGGTGGGTTGCTGAGGCCTGTGCAAACAAGGTATTTTCATGCCCAATCAGCCTTGTCCCTGAAGGAGAACTCATTTGCAGTTGGTTTCAAGCTCAGGAGACCACCAGCCAAGGAGCAGTGCCCACGGATCCAGAGGCAGCCCAGAGCCTCCTTGGCCCTAGGGATAGCACAGGGCTAGGTGAGAAATAGGCAAGCATTGCTTTCCTGAGGAAGGACGAATTGGGAATGTGGTGTGCTCCCCGAGCAGAGTTTCCCTTTGCAGAATGCAGCTCCTGGAAGCGAGTTTTGTGCCGTTGCTGAGATTAGCCCTAGTAGAGTCCCTCCTTAGCTGGCTAAGTTTGGGTTGCTGGGGGCTGTGAAGAAAGGCCTTTTCATGCCCAATCAGCCTTCTCCCCAAAGGAGAACACGTTTGGAGTTGGTTTCAAGAGCAGGAGGCCACCACCCAAGCAGCAGTGCCCACGGAGCCAGAGGAAGCCCAGAGCCACCTTGGCCCAAGTGGTAGCAGAAGGCTAGGAGAGAAATAGGCAAGCGTTGCCTTCCTGACCAAAGACGCATCGGGGAAGTCCTTTGTTCTCAGAGCAGTGTTCACCTTTGCAGAACGGAGCTCAAATAAGTGAGGCTTGTGCCGTTTCTGAGATAGGCCCAAGGAGGTTCTATCCCTAGCTGGCTACCTGTGGGTTGCTGGGCCTGTGCAAACAAGGCCTTTTCATGCCCAGTCAGGCTTCTCCCCGAAGGAGAACATGTGTGGATTTGGTTTCAACCTCCGGAGAACACCAGCCAAGCAGCAGTGCCCACGGAGCCAGAGGCAGTCCAGAGCCTCCTTGGCCCTA
>CAMGSV010000272.1 GCA_946061495.1 uncultured Spirochaetales bacterium
CTATCTCAACGGCTATCAGGGGGTGTTGACCCATGATTATACGGGAGATCGAATTGCTGATCTGTTCGTCCAGTATTCTCGGGGGCGACCTCAGCAGATTCGGTTTGACCGCAATCAGGACGGCGTAGATGACTGGATTGCCCGCTGTGACTTTGGTGTTCCCACGGAATTGACCCTGCCTGAGGCCCAGGTGAGCCTGTTCTATAAAAAATATCCCTTCGTCAATTCCATGGAGATTCAGACCATCGACTTGAAGTTTGTGGATAATGCCCTGGAGTGGTCACCAGTGGCCATCACTGCCTATGAACCCCTGGCCAATGCCCTGGCTGGTGCTAGGTTCTTTGTTCCCCAGTTGAAGTCTGGACAGGACAGCTTGTTCCCCACCATGCGTCAGTTGGTGGACTCAGCCTATGCGGTGGCATATCCTGTGGCTGAACGGGATGATGCCCGCATCGAGATTTCTGTTCTGGATGGACAGGTGCGTTCCGCCCAGTATTTCCAGGGACACACCCTCTATGCCCAGCTGGCCTGTGAGGATGGCATTCCTCGTACCAGAAATGTGGATATTGATGGAGATGGCTGGTTCGAACTGACTCAGAATTTCGGATTCTCACCCCGGAATTACTTGGACTATGTTTCTCCTGCTGAGAGTCTTGACCTGTATGACTCCCTCTTCGGCTATGTATTCTTCCCCCATGGAATCTATATCAGACAGGCCTTGCTGGACAGGGATTTGGATATGGATTTCGACTTTGGCGAGGAGTATACTAGTGGTAGGGGTGTTGTATCTACCTGGGGCAACCCCTTGTCGGATGACTGGGCTGTCCAGTATGTTCGGGAGGGCGGTACAACGAATTCTCGTGCGCTGTTTAAGATGCCTCATTCCTCAGACCTGGTGTCTGTCTATGTGGAGAATACAATTCCTGTTCGTGTTACCTTGGAAAACAGTCAGGGTTTACCTTATAGGGATTTGACCATCACACCGGTAGAGGGTGTTTACTGGTTGGGTGAGGCAGGTTCAGCTGAAATGTCGGCCCATCTGCAGAAAACCCTTGAAGAAACAGGTGAGCAGGGACGTTCCATGGTAGTCCAGATGGATGCCAAGGAATTCAAGCTGCCAGCTGATGTACGGTTTTCCGCAGTAAAAATCTCAGACTTCTATTTTGGAGTTCTTCTTGATGAATAAAAGAATAGGGCCGGTCTTGGGGCTGGTCTTTTTAGCACTTCTTGCCCTTCTGTCCTGTAGCTCATCGCCCAAGGAGGAATTCACTCCCTTGGACTACAGCCAGGAGGATGTCATCCAGAACGAGGTGGCTTCCATCACCCAGCTCTTGTCTTCCCAAAGCGTAAAAGCCTTGTGGAGGGCCTCCCTGCTGAAGGAACATGCAGGGGCTCGGAATTCATCTGCAGCGGACCAAGTGTTTCAGCTCTGTGGCGAGCAGGTATCGGAGGAATATCACCAGGCTGTTGAGGCCGGCAACTATCTGGAGGCCCGCCGCCTTCTCGCCTCATTGGAGGCGGTAGGCTTTTCTTCCGAGCCCGACATTTTTTCCCAGAAAGCATCCCTTGAGGAAAAGATTCTCTCCGCCACTCCAGGCTACGGGGTGCAGGCAACTCCCGATGTGCCGGTGTCCAAATATATCAGCGGCACCGTTACGGTGTGGGTTGACCTGGGTATCCATGTGGAGCGGGGCATGGGCTATGCCAACCGGGCCATCGGTTCTGGCTTCTTCATTGACCGACGGGGCTACATCATCACCAATTACCACGTGATACAGCCAGAGGTTGATCCAAAGTACGAGGGCTATTCCCGTGTCTACATCAAACTCTCCTCCGACCCGGATACCCGGATTCCCGCCAAGGTGGTGGGCTGGGATTCGCTGCTGGATTTGGCAGTGCTGAAGGCAGAGATCGATGCTCCCCACGTGTTCTCCCTCGGCTCCTCCCAGGAGCTTGATGTGGGGGACAAGATTTTTGCCATCGGTTCTCCCGCCGGTCTGGAATGGACCATCACCTCCGGCATTGTTTCCGCTGAGGGCAGACGGTTGCTGTCCATGGGGCCGGTGATGCAAATTGATGCCGCCATAAACTCCGGCAATTCCGGCGGCCCCATCATTGACGAGGCGGGCAACGTGCAGGCTATAGCCTTTGCCGGTATGCTGGATTTCCAGGGCTTGAATTTTGCCATCCCCGTGGAGTACCTGAAGCTGCAGCTTCCCCTGCTGGCTTCCGGCGGCCTGCGGGAGCATGGGTGGATTGGGGCCTTTGGAAAGGACAATGAGCCTGATCAGTTTGCCCCCACTCCAAAGGGCCTCTTGGTCCAGTATGTGATGCCGGGGGGCAGCAGCCATCGCTCCGGGCTGCAGGAGGGCGACATCATCACTGCTGTGAATGGTGTTCCTGTGGATGGCATCGACTCCTTCCATAATATTCTCAAGTCAATGACGGCCGAGACCATCCTCCGCCTTTCGGTCTACACTCCCCAGGATGCAACCAGCGGGGAGGAGGCAGGGCAGGAGAGAACCTGTGTCGTCTACCTAGACAAGCGGCCGCAGCAGCCGGGGTACGAAATATACCAGCGGGATACCATCGGCAATGCCTTCCTGCCCATCCTGGGGATGAAACTGACGCCCGCCTCAGACCGAAACAAGAAGGCTTACACTGTTTCTCAGCTGCTTCGAGGTGGAGTAGCTGACGAGTCTGGTTTTTCCATTCACGACCCGGTGGACATCCTGAAGGTGGA
>CAMGSV010000273.1 GCA_946061495.1 uncultured Spirochaetales bacterium
GGGTTCGGGGGCGATCCAGAAGGAGGTGCCGGTGAAGCCGGTGTGGCCGAAGAGGACACTTCCGTAAAGGACTCAAGCCCGGTCTTGGTGAATTTTCCCGCATCGCTGGCGGAAGGATTACCAATGGAGGCAAAGTCAGAGAAGATGTTCTTGCGGCCAGTGGCAAGGGCAAGGAGCTTTCCCACAAGCTCGTCCACACGTTCCCGGGCGGCGGCACAGGCTGAAGATGAGTAGCCGGCATCCTTGAGACGGGAATCCAGCTCTGTGACAATATCCTCAGTGATGGACTCCAAGTCCTTGCGACGGTTAAAAGCCTCTCCATCCAGCTCCTGGATTGTTGACTCATGTTTGGCTGCCTGACGATCGTTTTCCGTGATGCGGCTGCCGGCAAGATTGATGTTCTCCTCGAAGGAGGTGATGTTCTTGCCCACCTCCTCGATGCGCCGCCGCTGCTGGTGGAGGCCAGACTCCTGCTCGCCAATATCCTCCTGCAAGGACTCAATCTGCTCTGTCAAAAATGACTGGCGACCCTCCAGCTGGGTGAGCTTCTGCTTAATCTCTCCTTGGCGCTGGTTCAGCTGCTTAGCCTGCTGATCCTTGCCGTTCTTTTCGATGGCAAGACCGTGGATCTGCTTTTCCAGCTCCACCAGGCGGTTTTCCATGGAATTCACCTCCTCCATGTTCTCGGAAAGGGATTCGTTGATGGCATCGATTTCCTGGGTCACCATGTCCCGCTGCTGGGAGGCCTTCTCCACCTCCTTGCTCTTGCGGTCCTGATCCAGGACAAAGCCCTTGAGACGAAGCAGCTGGATGTCCAGCTCAAAGTTGAATATGTCTTCACGGAGGCTGCGGCAGGCAACCGCCTTGTCGGCCTGAACCTTCAGCACATCATAGGAACGTTTCACCTCTCCCAGAATGCCCTCGATTTGCCGCATGTTCTCTTCGGTTCGCTCCAGCTTGCGCTCAGCCTCCGCCCGCTTTGCCTTGAAGCGGGTGATTCCGGCAGCCTCCTCAAAGAGGTAGCGACGATCCTCCGGCTTGCTGGAAAGGATTTGATCAATCTTGCCCTGCTCCATCACAGAGTAGGCGGCCTTTCCCACACCAGTGTCCCAGAACAGCTCTCGAATATCCTTGAGCTTCACCTGGTTGTTGTTGATATAGTATTCGCTTTCACCGGAACGATAGAGCCGCCGCTTGATGGTAATCTCGCTGACATCAAGGGGAAGGAGGCCGTTGTCGTTGGCGATGGTGAGGGTAACCTCCGCAACATTCAAGGGCTTGCGGGTTTCGGTACCGTTGAAGATGATGTCCTCCATCTTCTCAGCACGCATGTTCTTTGCGCTCTGCTCTCCCAGCACCCACTTCACAGCATCCACAACATTGCTCTTTCCGCAACCATTGGGACCCAGCAGGGCGGTGATACCATCAGAGAATTCAATTCGGGTACGGTCAACAAATGATTTAAAGCCAAATATTTCAAGACTTTTTAGAAACACAAAAACCCCTAAGAAAAAAATTGGCCAAAACCGGTCCAATATAATCCAGTATGAGAAAAAACTCCTACTCAGAATAGATTGTACCAGTTTTGACCAATGCTTTCAATATCATCCAAGGAACCCCGAAGCAAAACATGGGGAGCACCCTTCAACGAGATTAACTTAATAGTAGAAGGACAGTGCGAAGGCTCCATGAACCTGGGAAGATGCTCCCGGGTCAATTCCCTTTTCCTTTCCATAAATTGACATGGACAGATGGAAGGGACCAAGATTAATGCCTGCTCCAGCTGCAAGATAGGGACCTGACATTCCAAAACGAAGGGCTATTGTCTTAAACAGAACAGCCTCAAGTCCTGCAGAGAGGTTCAACAAGGGATGGGGAAGGAAAATAGCCTTCTTCCTGTTGAACAGGCTGGTGAAGTTGTCGTAGTCAACATACACTGCCAGCGTCGTCAGCACTTTCTTCAGGATACCGGTGGGAATTTGCACTCCCATACCGAGGCACAAGTCTCCAATCTGCATGAATTTACGCCATTCTTCCTCACTGGAGAACGACATGGATGTAATGGTTCCCAGTCCGTGACTCATACCAAGGTACAGGTCCTTCCAGACAGCGGAGAAGGAAAGCATATCCCACAGGATATAGGTGGCCCCCACTCCGCTTTTCGACCGTCTTTTGAACGGCTTGGTGTCCGCCCGGAAAAATAGTTGTGGCTCTTTATGACATTCGAGATCGTCGAGCGGCAGGGAACCTCGTGCTCCTCGTAATACCGCAGGAGTATGGGCCGGATTTTCTTTGCCGAGTATGTCGGGTTCTTCTGCCTGATTCGTCTTGTCTCCTCCACGATTTCAGCGCCAACTGTCTCCCTCCTCACCCTCTTTGGTCTGCTTGTCCTGTTCTCAAGCCCGGCAATCCCATGCTTCTTGAAGCGCCCGTACCAGCGGTAGAAGTATGACCGCTCGATTCCGAAGTGCCGGCATGTCAGCGATGCGTCTTTGAGCCCTGTCCGGCTCTTGCGTTCCGAGACCTGGTTGTACCAATCAATTATCTCAAGGCGGTGCCTCGCCTTCCTTGAAAGTCTCTTTGAATGGCCTTTCCCCAGCTGCTTCTGGTGGGGCAATACTGTTACAATGTGCATGGGACACCCTGTTCTCATCTTCACCTCTGTTAAAATGTTGTTTCCTTTTTTTCATTCTAACACAGGTTTTGGACTCAGGGTGTCCTATTTGTTTCTTGG
>CAMGSV010000274.1 GCA_946061495.1 uncultured Spirochaetales bacterium
CACAAAGTACATCGTGGTCTGGTATTGACTTTTCTGAAATTCTTGTAATGTCACCTTCAGGCTTTAAAGAAAAATTATTTTCATAAACCAAGGCTGCATCTTTATCCCATTCACTGGCAAACACAGCCCTGCCACCGAGAGATGAGAGCGCAATATGAAATCCACCAATTCCAGCAAACAAATCTATGAATTTAATCCCTCTGTCCATGTCAAGAATATAGCATATTTTTTAATAACTTTATATGGGAGCTTTTCGGTTTCCAATCTAAAAGCTCTGTGCCCTAGGGCAATTGCTGAATAACAGTTAGGTCAATGCGGGGGCGGGGTAAACGACAGGAGCGAGAACTGAGAGCTTGCTCCTTGTGGAGCAGCCATTTGACGGAAGCAAGCACTTGTGTTATAGTAAAAAAGAGGAAACGCCCAAGCTCATTTGGTCGTCTCCACTTGTTTGTAACAATAGCCGCACAAGTTGAGGGACTAGGCGGCTATTTTTTTTACTCTTTGTCTTTACCGTTGAGGTAAGAAAGAGTTGCGAAAACAGTGGTAATCACGGTGGCAACACAAGTCACCAATCCAATGACCAATTCAGCTGTCATACGTAAGCCTCCTTCAATCTAGTATTCCAACTTTCGTTGGTAGAGTGGGGGAGACAAAACCGCCTGAACTTAGGCATTTCCAATCGTTCAAAAAAATGAAAGAAGAAAAGGGCATAACTTTTTCTCATGTTTCTGAAAAGGAAGCGGAAAAATACCTCTTTAAGGTTAACAATTTTTTGAGAACAGCTTCGTATCGGAAAAATTATCAAAAGTACCAAAAAGGCTCCAATGAGGGAAAGTATAGTAAGCTGGACTTCGCATATCTAAAAGAATTGTCAACTATTGATATGCATTTTCGTATGGCAGTGCCCGAACCGCCGGATAGCAACCACCTTCCTACGGCAGGCATGGGCCACCTCCGCCCGACCCTGTCCACTCCACCCACCACCACTACTACTACTACTTCTTCTTCTTATACTTCTGCTTATACCAATACCGATCAGCGTACTCTTTCACCAATTTATTCGCATTTTCAGCAAGATCCGTGGAAGACAGGGTGGTAACTGCCGTACCACCAGCCTTCTTTGCTGCATCTACATAACTCTCAGTTACATACCATCCATTGATATCCCCAAAGGTCACGCTGGTAAGCCCGCTGCACTCAGAAAACGCATTTTTTCCAATTGATTTAACGGTGGAGGGGATGATGATTTCCTTGAGAGAGGAACAATGTCTGAACATATTGTCTGGAATTCTTTCCAAGCGGTGGGGAAGCTTGATGTACTCCAAATTGGCACAGCCCTCGAAAGAACCAGCCATAAAATAGCAGTCAGAACCGGCAAATTCCACCTGCTCCACGGCTTCACAATAGGAAATCATGCTACTGGGAAAAACTGTTATGTCTTGGTGAAAAAGAAGGTTTCTTTTGCTGCGCAGCTCTTGATCTTGGGAGCATTCTGTAACAATGTGCCATTTTGTACTAGAACTGACAAAAATAATTTCTAGTACAAAATGGAAAATTAACAGAAAAAGAAATATAAGTAGTAAAAAAAAGAAAAAAATACAAAAAAGCAGGATTGCTTTTTAGTACTTCATCCCCCATAAAAAACACAAAAATAATGAAACACAAGCCAACGGCTATAGCTATTCCAAAAAGAAAATGTCTGTATTTTTCTTCCATAAATTGCCACTCCAAACTACCACTCTGACTGGGACTTGCAAAGCCAGGTTATTACGACAAGCGAAACGGCACTGAGCAGGAGGAAGGTTCCAATGCTTCCCAGTGCGACTTGCAGGGCATTGAGCTGTTCAAATTTCTTTTCCAGGGCCTTTCCCAGATGCACCATACATAAAACAGACCAACAAAGAATACCCACCAGTCCAACAACCCAGTTGACTGCGGACACGGAATAGTGGGCGGGACAGGGGGAAAAGATGTTGTCGCTACACCGATCCTCTGCCAACGGCTTTAGATTGCCGTGATAGGGAGCCTGTTCTGGAAGGGCCTTGGCAATGTCGCTGTTATACACCATCCAAGAAATAGAGGCTTCGTACCGCTCCTGCAGGAATTTTGACCCCTTTGCCATGAGCACCCACAGGATGGAGAACACCATCCCCAGGTAGCTCAGGCCGGCGCCAGCCAGCTGCTGGAAGAAGGTGGAGCCAACGGAAGCACCTTCCTCGTACTCAGGAAAGAGCAACTTTAGGGCAAGGCCCCCGTAGCCTGCGGCAATGGCCAACATGAACGCCCCAAGGAACATCGACCGCTGCCACAGGTGATTGATCTCAAAGTCCCTCCCCTGCCACAGCTCCTGATACAGCTCCCTTTCCGTCAACTCATCCTTCATCATACTGCTACCTCCCCCACCACTACTTCTTATACCCATGATACCAATAGTAGTCAGCGTAGGTAGATTTCACCAATCTTGCATTGGCAGCAAGATCCGTGGCAGACAATGTAACCTCCGTACCACCAGTCTTGTTACGCCAATCTGTTGAACTCTTGGTAACATACCATCCACTGGTATCCCCAAAGGTCACGCTGGTCAGCCCATGGCAGCCCATAAACGCACCAAAGTAGATGTAGGTCACAGACGCTGGGATCTCCACGCTGGTAAGCCCGCTGCACCCTCTAAACGCAGAAAAAGCAATGCTGG
>CAMGSV010000275.1 GCA_946061495.1 uncultured Spirochaetales bacterium
ATGAATTTGAATTGGAATCGTGTAAGTCTATCCTTGTGTTCAATTATTAGTTTGTAGTAGTAGTCGATAGGAGAACTTTATGAGATTTACCTTTGATAGAGATGCCATGATCAAGGAGATTTCCATAGCTCAGGAAATCATCTCCACAAAGAATGCCATGTCCATCTTGTCTAATATTCTCTTGATTGCAGAAAACAACACCTTGTTCATCAAGGCAACCGACGTAAAGGTCAACTTCGAGACAAAGCTTCCTGTCATCATAGATGAAGAAGGGAGCACTACCATCTTCTGCGACAAATTCATGAGCATCTTGTCGAACCTTCCCTCTGGAGAAATTGAATTCATCCAGAACGACATCAAGGTCAGCATCAAGCCCATGACAAAGAAAGTCAAGTTTGACTTGAAGAGTATGGCCAGCGATAAGTTCCCTGAATTTTCATCCACTGAAAATGTTCCCTTCTTCGAGGTGCCTGCAGACCAGTTTAAGGAGATGATTGAGCAGACTATCTTCGCCATTTCTGACGATGAGCAGCGCTATTTCATGAACGGTGTCTATTTTGAGAAGAAGGGAGACAACCTGAATATGGTTGCCACTGACGGCCGCCGTCTCGCCTTCATCTCCAAGCCCATTTGCCAGGGTGTGGCTGACTTTGAGCCGGTTATTGTTCCTCCGAAAATTCTCACCACAGTGCTGAAGCGTGCCCCTTCCGAAGGAATGATTTCTTTGGCCATTGTGGAAAAAAACATATACGTGAAATTCGGCAGCTACAACTTCTCCTCAATCCTGCTGGACGGACAGTATCCCAACTACAGCCGTGTCATTCCTGAGAACCAGCAGTACAGCTTTGAGCTGGAGAAGTCCGACCTGGTGGATGCCCTCAAGCGTGTTGCCTTGCTGGTAGATCAGAAGGCTCGCCGGGTGTACTTTGAGGTGAATCCTGGAAAGCTTGTCATCACTTCCCAGGAGTCCGACATCGGTGTGGCAAAGGAAGAGATTCCCTGCCAGTACGACGGCGATGTGGTGACCATGGCCATGAACTACCTCTACATCGACGAACCCATCAAGGTGATGGATTGCGACAGGGTGAGGTTTGAGTTCACCGAGCCAATGCGGGCGGTAACCTTGAAGCCGGTTCCAGAGACGGACTACTTCCACATCATCATGCCCATGCAGATGGAGTAGGTTCGGTGCCTTTTCTCTCCCTCTCCTGCACGAATTTTAGGAATATTCAGAACAATACGATAGACCTTCTGTCAAAGGAGGTCTATTTTGTTGGTGAGAACGGCCAGGGAAAGACGAATTTCTTGGAAGCCCTCTATTACGCTGCTTACGGTGCATCCTTTCGGACCCGTATTGAGCAGGAAATTGTCCGTGAGGGTGAGAATGCTTTCAGTATACGTACCATGTTTCGGGACGACAATGAGTCCGTCACTGCAATTCATGGGGAATTCCAGCGGGGAAGGAAGAAAATCTTAAAGAACCAAAAGCGAATCCAAGACAGGAAGGAATTGATAAATACCATTCCCTGTGTTCTTTTTTGTCACGGCGACTTGGATTTTGCCGTGGGAGAGCCTGAGCGCCGCCGCTTTTTCATTGACCAGTCGCTTTCCATGTATGATGAGCTGTACATCGATGAGCTGCGTTCCTACAAGAAAATTTTGAAGAACAGAAACCTTGTCTTGAAAAATCAAGATTATGGTATGTTGGATATGTATGATTTGCAGTTGATGCAAAAGGGAATATACCTCCAGGAAAAGCGGAAGAAAATGATTTTCCTGTTCAATACAATATTCACCAGGCTATACGAAAAAGTTTCTGGCATAGAAAATGTGACCATCCTGTATGAGCCCTCCTGGAAAGAAATGGAAAATCAAACACCTTCCCAAAATCAGGTGTTGGAGTTGTTGCTGTCAAAACGGAAGGTGGATTATGTGATGGAAACCACCATGTCTGGACCCCATCGGGATAGAATACGCTTCATGAAGGACGGAAAACATTTTGTTCCTACCGCTTCCACTGGTCAGCGGCGGCTCATTTCCCTGTTGCTGCGGGTGGTGCAGGCTGTTCACTATACAGAGGTGACCGGCAGAAAGCCGGTGTTGCTGCTGGATGATGTGCTGTTGGAGCTGGATCCAGACAAGCGCCAGAAATTCACCTCCGTCCTACCGCCCTACAACCAGTTGTTCTGCACCTTCCTGCCGGGAGAACCCTATCAGCGCTACAAAACCTCCGAAACAAAGGTTCTATTTGTGGAGGATGGAGCTGTCCATGAATAAGATTTATTCAAATTCCGAGATAATGAAGGGGGTACTGGAAGGACTTCTTTCCGACGTAAACAGAAATCGCCTGAATGACTCTTCCAATATCCTTGAGAAATGGAAGTCCATCATCACCTCTATACGGAGCGTGGTAAATCTAGATTGCGGAAAGACCATGTATTTCCACAGCAGAATCATTGATATCAAGGATGATGTCATCATACTGCAGGTTGATCATCCAGGATTCATCCAACTGTTTGAGAACCACAAGAAATATATTCTGAGGGGAATCCAGATGAAAATTCCCCAACTAAAGATAAGGAATATTACCTATCGCCTGGATAAAAAGGATAATTACAATACCCAGCGTGATTTAACCCGACAGGAAATGGAACATGCCATAGATAAGGAAACCGCAAAAAATGGACAATC
>CAMGSV010000276.1 GCA_946061495.1 uncultured Spirochaetales bacterium
CGCTGCTGGTAGGCGAGATGCCGCAGGCACTGCGGGGCTTGGGGGCAGGAGTCGTTCTGGCACAGGGAGAATTGAGGGGGGATTGCAAGGCTCATGGGGTGCAGTATAGCATAGGTTCAATTAAATGTAAAAGCGGTGGAGGATTCCAGCAGCCCACCGCTGCCTCACGCTTCACTGGCGTTCAGAGGTCGGCATCGGTAGGCACCCGCTGGAATCCTCCACCAACTCTTTCGTTCATCGGGCTATACTGTGGATAGATAGGGCTGGTACTAGGGCGGCTGTCCCGGTGTTCCCGTTCCTCCCCACTGGTACGTTAGGTTCGCTCTACTGCTGGGTAGGGCTTTGCCCTGGCGGGCAAGGGGACTGGTTCTCAGGAGCCCACTGCCGGCTTACACTTCGCTGAGGTGGAGATTTGTCCTGATGGGTGAAGGGGCTGGAAAAAATCATTTTTTTTGAAAAAAGGTTTTAGTGTGTCATTATTTGGGACAGTAGATGTGGTATACTGGGAGAGATGAGGCAATTTTGGAGCCGGAAGGAGGAATGGGTATGGCGGGAATTGGGGAAATAATTGCGCATAAAAATGGTGATGAAGAGCAATCTCTGATTGAACATTCTCAAAATGTCGCTCGTTTGGCCGGAGAATTTGCACAAAGTTTTGGAAATGAGGATTGGGCACAATTTGCAGGGATGTTCCATGATTTAGGCAAGGCATTCCCAGACTGGCAAAAATATATTCGTGGACTAAAATCAAGTTCTATCAATCATAGTGAAGTGGGAGCACAATATGCCTTTTCGAGAATGAATCCAAGGAATCCTCTTGCCAAAGTTGTTCCATATCTAATAGCTGGGCATCATGCGGGTTTGCCTGATTATGATATTGGTAGAGGGAATGAGTTGAAGAAAACATTGAATGAGCATTCATATGAGTCACTGCTTGCTCTTCCCCAATTACAAGAAATGTTCTCCACCGCTTTTCCGACATCGATGCCATTCGGGAAGAAAGATCCACAAAAGGATACCTCTCAAAATATTCTTAATTATCTCCATCTTTGGATTCGTATGCTGTATTCCTGCCTTGTTGATGCGGATTTTCTTGACACGGAAACCTTTATGACTCCTGAACAAACAGAATTGAGAGGAACTGATATCAGTCTGTTTGAGTTGAAGAAGAAATTCGATTCTCACATGGAGGAAATGGCTAAGAATTCTTTGCCTTCTAAGATAAATAATATCCGAAGTTCAATATTGGAGTCTTGTCGGGAAAAGGCAAGATTGGAGCCGGGCTTCTATTCTCTCAATGTCCCCACTGGTGGCGGAAAGACACTATCATCAATGGCATTTGCATTGGAGCATGCCCTTTACCATGGCAAGAAGAAGATAATCATGGCAATTCCATATACCAGTATTATTGAACAGACGGCAAAGGTATACAAATATGGAACCGATGATGATGACAAAATAAAGGAGATGAGACAATTCGGGAAATGCTTGTTCGGTGAAGAAAATGTCCTTGAGCACCATTGCAATTTCAATTTCGAGCAGGACGAGAAGTATGAAATAATGAAAAAGCAGAAGCTTGCGGTTGAAAATTGGGACGCTCCGATTATTGTAACAACAAATGTGCGGCTGTTTGAATCCCTGTTCAATGCCCACAGCTCTGCGTGCCGAAAACTCCACAATATTGTTGACTCTGTGATTATTTTGGATGAAGTGCAAATGCTTCCTCCTGAATACTTGAAATCGATTCTTTCTGTATTGCAGGGACTAGTGAAATGCTTTGGCGTGACGGTTGTTCTTTGTACCGCAACACAACCTGTATTGGAAGGTCAAATTGGTTCCGACACCTATATGTTTGAGGGGCTTGAGAAAGATTGTGTTGTTCCAATTATTGACAATCCACAAGAACTGTCAGAGCAATTGAAACGTGTGGAAATCGATTCTAATCTTGCAAAGGAAAAACTTCCTGACTGGAGGACTTTAGCAGATAAGCTCTGTGAATATAAACAGGTTTTGTGTATCGTGCAAACAAGAAAAGACTGTCGAGAACTACATGCTTTGATGCCTGACGGAACAATCCATCTTTCCGCACTCATGTGTGCTGAGGAACGCTCTGAGATTATTTCCGATATAAAAGTAAAATTGAGGAAGGGAGACGTTATCCGTGTGGTCAGCACCCAGCTTGTGGAGTGCGGTGTTGACATTGACTTCCCTGTTGTTTTTCGGGCCATGGCTGGGATGGATTCTGTTGCCCAGTCTGCAGGTCGCTGCAATCGGGAAGGTAAGCTTGAAGCAGGAACGGTGTATCTTTTTGAGCCGCCGACAAAAAATCCTCCGGGACTACTGCGAAAGGGAGCTGAAGTCACCCGTGATTTGCTTGAGGAATACAATTATGAGCTAAAGCTTACTCCCGATTTGTACAAAAGGTACTTTACATTGTATTATAAAAAGATAAATGGTTTTGACAAAGACAATATGTTCAAGGAAGCCATGCTTGATGGAATGTCAGAAGGAAAATTTCAATTCAGAACCCTTTCTGATAAGTATCATTTGATAGACAATGGGTTTCAGGGAACAATATATGTTCGGTATTGTTCGCCAAGAGTGGGGAAGGATAACCTTGCCTTGCTCCAAAGACTCGCTTCTGGTGATGTGGATAAGAAGCTTTTCAGACAGTTGGGGCGGTATTCGGTT
>CAMGSV010000277.1 GCA_946061495.1 uncultured Spirochaetales bacterium
TCTCGCAGCAAGCACGCAGTGCGCAGCTTCCAGCGAAGGGGAGGTTTTAGGAGGGACAAGAGGCGAGACATCGCAGCCTCTTGCCCGCTTCTGAGTAGAGGGGGTGTCCCCTCCTAAATAAACGGTGGAGATGCAGACCGGCCGCAAGAAGGAACTTCCCAAACGTAGCCGCTACTACCAGAGCGTGGCGGACGTAAGCACCACACCCACAGGGGCAAAGTACCGGCATCTACCGGACAACATCCTCATCTTCATCTGTTCCGCCCCTTTGCGGGGGCAAAGGTGAGACTCGCTAAAATCGCTCAATATATCGCGATTTTCCCAGCCTTTCGGCTGGTCGCTCCCTACCTTCGACAGGGCTTTTCCTCGCTACACCTTCCAGTACACCTGCAACGAAGCCCCCACACTCAAGCTACAGGACGGCTCCCTCCGCATCTTCCTGAACACCACCGCAACGGAGCTTTCAGACCTTGACCAGAAGCTCCAAGCCTTTTATCATTACCTGCAGATGGGGGTGGTGGAATCCGAGCTGGCCCGAACCATCTCGGACAGCATCACCACCTTGAAAAACGACTCGCTGGAACGGAGGCACTACATGACTTGGGCGGTAAAGATGGCAGATGCACGATATGACGGCCACGACGAGGGTTATGAGAAGGGCATCTCCGTTGGACTGGAACGGGGACTAACCACTGGTCGTGAGGAAGGCATCTCCATCGGGCTGGAACAAGGCTTGGAACAAGGACGTGCCACCGGCCGGGAAGAGGGTGCCTACCAGAAGGCGCTGGAGACGGCGAGAACATTCCTGTCCATGGGATTCTCTCCAGCACAGGTTGCGCAGGGGACAGGGCTTCCGATGGAAACTGTACAAGAATTGATTGACAGCTAGGATTAGCTTTTGGCTTGTAGGGGCTTGTGCTGTTCGGCTGGTAGTTGTGAGCGAACTACTCCGTCTGAAACACAGTTCCTTGGGTTTTGTCCACAAACTCGTAGTGGATGGTGCGGGAGAGGCCGTCGGGGAGGCTCACCGGGGGGACAAAGCCGGTGTCGGCGACACGGGAGGAGGTAAAGTAGGTGTTCTGGCAGAACTTCTTCACCCGGATGGAGCTAACGGGGAGCCTCCTCCGCAAAATCAATGCCAAAAGGTCAAAGCACAGGCCGCCAAAATACGCCACGGGATAGGGCCAGTGGAACAACCGGGTCTTGGGTCTGCCCAAAGCCCGGTACACCTCCAGCACCAGGCCGTTCATGTCGTAGGCAGGCTGGTCGCAGTAGTTGTACAGGTACTCCTGCTGCGGCGGGCTGCCCTCGGAATTGGAGACTCCATCCTCGTAGGCCGGCAGTGGAAGCCCTTGCCACCAAGATTGACCAGCTCACCGCCGCCTGGGAGGAGGTCTCCGCCCAGCTGGAGGGGTGAGGGGAGCTTGTCACTTCATCACCTTCATGTAAATCTCCTGCATCCTGGGCAGCACCTCATCCAGAGAAAATTTCTTGGCGATACTTACATTCCGTTGCCCCATCTCCTGACGGAGCGCAGGATTCTTATAGAGGAGGACAAGAAAGTCAATCAGGCTTTTAGTATCTGCAGCATCAAATATGAGGCCTGTCTCCAAATGGGATATCAAAGCACGATGTCCCCTGTTGTCTGAACAAAGAATCGGCAGGCCACATGCCATGGACTCAATGATGTTCACAGGCAACCCTTCCCGAAGACTTGCAGAAAAACCTACATCACTTATAGAAAGTATTTTTTCAACATCATTCCGGTAGCCGAGAAACAGAACGACATCGTTCAAGCTGTGGGCATCAACATATCTGCGCACATCAGGTGCAGTCTCCTTGCCTATAAGCAAGACTTTGAGACAAGGGATTTGAGCCTTTAAAACAAGAGCAGCTTTGACCAGTACAATTTGATTCTTGTTTTTGTTGAGCTCTGCAACGACGGTGACAATAAAATCAGTCTCCTTGAATCCCAACCTATGTCGTAATTCCAAGCGGTGTGATAAATTTCCACATGGCTGGAACCGATTCAAGTCCACACCCACACCGTCAATCTTGTGGATTTCAGAATGATTGGATTGCACGCTGGTAGTCCTCCTCGTTTATTGTGATAATTACGTCCGTGCAGCGGGCAAGCCACTTTTCCACCGGATAGTACACGAGCCAGTTCACCAGCGGGGCTCCGGTGTAGAAGTGGAAGCCGTGGGCGGTGTAGATGACCTTGAGCTTGCCCTGCTTTCGTAGCTTGTAGGCCGCCAGCCGCCCCAGGACACCGCCCATGGGGGTGTGGCAATGGAGAATCTGGTAGTTCCCGCTAGCTAAAATTCCCCTCAGCTGCCGCAGTCCCCGAAGATTCTTGAGGCTGAAGGGAGTCCGGGCAATGCTGATGGCAAACTGCCTGTCGCAGTCGGCAACCTTCTCCTCTCCGGCAGAGCAGTAGTCCACCTGCCAGCCCTGCTCCCGGAACCACCGCATGAAGGGCCGGTTGAACTTGGAGAAGTTGGCGGTGTTGGACAGGAAAAGGACTTTACGTTGATACGAATTATTTTTATCCATGTTTAGCCTCATTT
>CAMGSV010000278.1 GCA_946061495.1 uncultured Spirochaetales bacterium
CAGAGCCCCTGTGTCTCCACCGATTGTATATTCAGCCATAAAAAGGTCTGCGGGCTCCACTTGCAGGGCGGTGGCGATGCTCGCCACGGTGTCTGGATGGGGCCACTTGTTCCCACGCTCTATGTCGCTGAGAAAAGGAATGGAAATGTTGGCCTCGTAGGCCAAGTCAGCCTGGGACAGCCGCCGCACCTCACGAAAATACTTGATGTTTTGTGAAAGCAATTTCCGAACATCCGCACCTGTCATCTTAGTAATCCATCCTAATAGTATGCCTTAATTTTAACTGTTAGATTGACAGGAATACAAACATCTATTAGAACTATAATTCTATTAGAATGTATTGGAGGTTTGAAAGTGGGAAGATGTATTCATGGGCCTTGTGGTGACTGTGAGTATTATGAAGGAGCTGGTACTTGTCTTATGTTTGAGGAAGAGTATCGTTTTATAGAAGGTCCTGATGGTACTATGATTGAGGAGGATACTGGTGATATTTATATATATGACGGACCTAATGGCTTGAAAAAGATTGGTAATGTTGATGACGAAGGGTATGAAAATTTCTCTTGTGGCGATGATGATGACGACGATGACGACGACGATTGATAGCTAGAATATTTTCCTGAGAGTTGGCAACTTTTTTATGTATTTTGATGAGGAACTGCTTGACAATAATCTTCGTTGTTGGTATCATTTAATAAAATGATTGGTTCTGTAATGTAGTTCCATCCGCAGTATTTGAATGTTTATAATATTGATTCCATAGCGATTCCAGTAATATCACGTATATTCGATAATATCTATATAATAGCCTTTTTTCTACTAATAAGCCTAATAGTATCAGTTGATTTTGGAGGCTATGTGAGTTTGATTGTACTAAAGCAGGAATTGAAGAAAAAATTCAAAGACTACCGTTCTCTGACAAAAAAACAGAGGGCATTTTTAAATGATATCGGATGTACTGTCTCTCGGCAGAAGAAGCATTTGGTTCTTGCAGTGCCAGTAATCAGATACGAAAAAAAATACGCAAATGTTACAATCCCTTGTACCAGTTCCGATAGTAGGTGCGGTATGAACATCGCCATGAAAATCTATAATACTATGGTCATTCAGTAAAATAAATGGTTGGCAGGAAGTTTCTGATTGTAGGCAACTTCCTGCCAAGCTGAAAGGCTGGGAAAATCGAGGTATATTGGGCGATTTTACCAAGTCTTGGTTGAGCCACTGAGAAACCGTGCCTGACCCTTTTGAGAAAATGCTGCTTCCAGTCACGGTCCTTGGAAAATAGTCCACAACGAGGGAGCCCTTGTACTTTCGATTCCCGCCGGTAGGGTTTTTGTTCAATGTATGCCTCCAGGTTTTACCCTTTGCTGATATTATTGTATGAATCTGACAAAAAAATGCGTTTTTTCAGAAAAAAGTTTGAGGTTCTGTAAAAAGGTGGGCAACTGTCTACAAAAGTAGACCAGCGACTAGTGTTGTCTGGAAAAACTAAGCCGGTGATTTTAAAAATTGCTGGTCGTTAATTTAAAAAATAATAGTCGTTATCATGAAGATAAACGACTGTTATTTAAACAAGTACTAGTCGTTATCATTTAAAAGAACGACTAGAATTTTTGGAAGAAACGACTGTTATTTTTTTTAATACTAAGCCAGTGACTTTGGAATGCATTACGCCAGCAAGACAGCAGCTGCTCCTAGGGGCATCCCGGCCATCGTGCTCCACCCTCCGGAATTCCAGTGGGTTTTCCGTTCCAGCGCAATTTCTTGTCTTAACCCAAAATCCGGCAGGGCGGAGGGCAGGAACTCCGCCCGCCCTCACTCCTCCATCCTCCAGCAGTCTGCCGTCTGGCGGCACTGCTCCGTGGCAAAGCTGCACCGTGGATGGAAGGGGCAGCCGGGAAGGGGCTGGGTGGGGTCGCTCACCTGGCCGGGGATGGAGGCCATCCGCTGGGCTTTGTAGTGGCTGCCGAATTCCGGGGTGGCGGAAACTAGCGCCTGGGTGTAGGGATGCCGTGGAGAATTCATAATCTGGTGTGCGGTGCCCGTCTCCATAATCCTTCCGCCGTACATTACGGCGATGCGGTCGCTGATGCGGCCCACCAGATGGATGTCGTGGCTGATGAAGATGACGGACAGTCCCCGCTCTTCCTTGAGCCGCAGCAGCAGGGAGACAATCTGGGCCTCGATGGTAACGTCCAGGGCAGTGGTGGGCTCGTCGGCAATCAGCAGGTCGCAGTCCTGGGCCAGGGCCAGGGCAATGCCGATTCTCTGCAGCTGGCCCCCGCTGAACTGGTGGGGATAGGATGCCAGCCGTCCTGCCGGGTCGGGCAGCTCCACCTCCTGCAGCAGGGCTATGGCCTTCCTGTCGGACTCCTCCTTGGTGATGTCCGGCTGGCTGTTGCGGAAGGTTTCCCAGAAGACCTTTCCCATGTTCTGCAGGGGGTCAAAGGAGCGGCCCGGTTCCTGAAAGATGAGGGCAATCCGCTTGCCCCGGTATTCCCGCAGCTGGTTGGCGGGCAGGCCCATCAAGTCCACCCCCTCAAAGAAGATGGAGCCGGT